>JAYSSW010000851.1:0-3099 GCA_043720335.1 Planctomycetia bacterium | reverse complement strand
GGCGATCGCGCTTGGCCATGTCCGACAGGTACTCGCTCAGGTTGCGGTGGTCCATCTCCGAGAAGCGGCCGTTCGCGGCCAGCGCGGACATTGCTTCGAGCCACGCGGTTTCGTCCTGCTCGTAGAGCAGTTCCAGGGGCAACCGTGTGGCAATCAACATGGATTCGTCCCCGTTCACGCTTCTCGGAACTCTCCGTTCAAGGATACTCGAACAGGCGATTCTCAACAAGCAAGTCAATGCAGTGGTCTGCTTTCACCCGCTCCCCGGCGCATGCCGACGGGTTGCCGAACGACATCTGCCTGCGGTGCTCGATATCGTCCCAACTTCCGCTCAAAAGCAACGCCACGTTGGTTCACTCGTTCCCTTCGTCCGCCAGCAGCGTGTCGAGGTCGTGGTCGAGGTCCAGGGGAAAAGTGTCGCGCGGCAGGCCGGTCTCGGCGGCGGTCTGCTTGCGGGCGTCGGCGTAGGCTTCGGCCAGGACAGCTCGCGCGTGGTTGCGCAGCACGCCGCTCTCCAGCAGCTGCCTCAGTTCGCGGCGCTGCTCGAAGATCGTGCCAAGCCACGACTCGCCGCGCCGGTCGGGCTGATGCTCCCATTTCAGCAGATGGGCGAGCAGCGTCACGAGACGGCTGAACACTTCCCGGCGATCGCGCTTGGCCATGTCCGACAGGTACTCGCTCAGGTGGCGGTGGTCCATCTCCGAGAAGCGGCGATTCGCGGCCAGCACGGACATTTCTTCGAGCCACGCGGTCTCGTCCTGCTCATAGAGCAGTTCCAGAGGCACAGCAGCGGTGGTCAACATCGTCATGCCCCAGGGAAGCCGTCTCGTTTCGTCGCTCTTGAGTTTACCTGATCGTGGTTGCCCCAGCAAGCGATTCCCGCTCGCGCAAGCCGCCCCGCCGGCAGGTTGCCCGGCCCATACAATGGCGGTCGGATCCTCCTCATGTCCCATTGAAAGCGACGGTTCTGCGATGAACGGAAGTCAAGCGATCAAGGCGGCCCTGGAATCGACGAAGACGCTGCTGGCGTGGTACGTCGGCGACCTCAGCGACGCCGACCTGCTGGTGCGGCCTGTGCCGGGGGCGAACCACACGGCCTGGCAGATCGGGCACGTGATCGTCGGCGACGTGTTCCTCATCAAGGAGGAGCTGCCCGACGCCGCCTACCCGGAGCTGCCCGCGGGCTTCGCCGAACTGCACGGGAGCAAGGAAGCGAACAACGACGGGCCAGGCTTCCTGACCAAGGACGAGTACCTGAAGCTGTTCAACGCGGTGCGGGCCGCCACCATCGACGCCGTCGGCAAGCTGTCCGACGCCGACCTCGACCGCCCCACCACGGGCAGCATGAAGGCCTACGCCCCGACGCTCGGCGACCTCTTCCTGATGATGTCGAACCACACGCTGATGCACGCCGGCCAGTTCACCGTCGTCCGCCGCAAGCTCGGCAAGCCGGTGCTGTTCTAGTGCTCGCTTCCCCGTTTAGCGCCCGCGCGAAAAGGGCGTCGCGCTGAATCACATGGCCAGGATCGTGCGCTCTTGATCCCGCCATTCCTTGTGGGCGCTGAACGGGAACCGCATCACCGGATCGGTTGGCAAGGAGGAGCCATGTCGAAGACTCAAGCCCCTCGCATCGCGATCCTCGGGGCGGGGCCGATCGGGCTGGAAGCGGGCTTGGCCGCGCAGGCCCTGAAGCTGCCGTTCACCATCTACGAGCGGGGCCGAGTTGGCGAGCACGTGCGCCGCTGGGGGCACGTCAAGCTGTTCAGCCCGTTCGGCATGAACGCCACCCCGCTCGGCAGGCAGGCGATCCGCCACCACGACCCGCGCCACGAATTCCCCGACGACGACGCCTGCATCACCGGCCGCGAGCACGTCGATGTCTATTTGGCTCCGCTCGCCGAGCAGATCAAGGACCAAATCAAGACCGAGACGCAGGTGCTGCGCATCGGCCGCAAGGGGCTGCTCAAGCACGAAGCCGCCGGCGAACCCGCGCGCGGCAGGCAGCCGTTCCTGCTGCTGATGCGCGAGAAGCAGATCGACCGCATCGAGGAGGCCGACATCGTCCTCGACTGCACCGGCACCTTCGCCCAGCATCGCTGGCTCGGCCAGGCCGGCATCCCCGCACTCGGCGAACTCCAGCTCGAGAACCAGATCTCCTACCACCTCGACGATTTGTTAGGTGACCGCAAGAAGGACTTCGTCAACAAGTCGATCCTCGTCGTCGGGTCGGGCCACTCCGCCGCGGCCACCGTGTGCAACCTCGCCCAGCTCGCCGAAGAGCACAACACGACCTGGGTGACCTGGCTGGCGCGCAGCCCGCACAGCCAGCCGCTGCGCCGCCTGATGAACGACCCGCTCCGCGAACGCGACCGGCTCGCTTCCCGCGCGAACACATTGGCCACGCGCGACGACGACAACGTCGAGTACCACCCAGGCACCCTCGTCGAAGCGATCGAATCGCTGGGCCAGGACAAGGGCTACCGCGTCACCGCCCGCTCGTCTGGCCAGCCGAAGATCTTCGAGGTCGAGAAGATCATCGCCAACGTCGGCTACACGCCCGACACGATGCTCTACCGCGAGTTGCAAATTCACGAGTGCTTCTCGACGCTCGCCCCGATGAAGCTCGCCACGGCGATGGCCGCGAGCAAAGGAAGCGACTGCATGAAACAGGTCGGCTACGGCCCCGAATCACTGCGCAACCCGGAGCCGAACTTCTACATCCTGGGAATGAAGAGCTATGGCCGCGGCTCGTCGTTCCTGCTGCGCGTCGGCTTCGACCAGGTCCGCGACGTGTTCACGCTCATCACGGGCAAAGCCAACCCGGAGCTGGCGCCGAAGAAATGAACGTGATTGCGTCGATGACGAGTTTGACTCTTCAAGAGCAAGGTCTCCGCACCATGAAGCCGAAGTACAAGATCGTGAAGAAAGGGTTGACCGATACGAGCCAAGCGCCGAGAGGCAAGAACATCTACTATCGCTGCGAATCCTGCAAAGAATGCGTGTAACCGTTCACCGGCTTTTCCCAGGCGCAGCTGGCGGCGGAGCGATTTCATAGGCTGACGAGCATGGGCGATGTCACCTGTGCGGGCTGTCGCGAAC
>JAYSSW010000850.1:0-6523 GCA_043720335.1 Planctomycetia bacterium | reverse complement strand
ACCCTGGGAAAACTGCCCAAAGGGGCTGCATCGTCCGCTCGACCCGTTCGATGCAACGCCGTTGGCGTAGAAATGATTGGGGGAGCCCACGTTCCCAGGGTACGCTGCGCGACCCTGGGCTGCGTTATGCAGCACCTTTGGTGCAAATGTAGCATCGCTGGTGCCGTGCCTTCCGCAGCGAAACACGAGCCGGCATGGGGCGGCATTCCATCAAGCCCTGGCGCTTCAGGCACGATGGAATCGTACCCCACGTTGCCGCATTCTCCACCGTGCGAAGCATATCGCGGATCGCAGCAAGACGACAATCCCACACTATGAACGCCCGGTCAGTTCGCCGAGGCAGCATCGACGCGACGAAGCGGACGAGCCGGACGCTCGGCCGCAGCGGCGCGCGCCTTTTCCAAGATCTCAGCCGCTTCGTCGGTCAGGACGATGTCTTCGTAGGCGACCGGGATTGCACGTTCTTTGGCTGGATCCGCAGAAGTGTTCATGCTTCGCCTCCAAAAGAAAGACATGCGGCGAGCACGTTCCTTGCGTCTCACACCAGCGCCGGCTGCTCGCTGGAGGCGGTCTGCTGCCACCACTGCTCGGCCTGGTCGTTGTCCCAGGCGTCGGCGCACTCGCACTGGGCCAGCGCCTTGTCCAGGCTGTTGACGCTGCCGTAGCGGTCCTGCGGCGACTTGCTCAGGCACTTCAGGATCACTTCCTCCAGGTCGCTCGGCAGCTCCGGGCGCAGCTGCCTCGGCGGCGTCGGCGTCTCGTGCAGGTGGGCGGCGATCATCTCCATCACCGACTCGCGCACGAACGGCATCTGCCCCGTCACCAGGAAGTACGCCAGGCCCCCCAGGCTGTAGATGTCGGTGCGGCTGTCGACCTGCCCCCGGCCGCGCGCCTGCTCCGGCGAGATGTACGCCGGCGAGCCGAGGATCGTGCCCTGCATGGTGAGCTTGTCGTCGCCGGCGATGCCGATGTCCTGCACCAGCCCGAAGTCGAGGAGCTTGGCCACGTCGTGGACGCCGCCGCGCTGGCTGGCGATGATGTTGCTCGGCTTGATGTCGCGGTGGATCAGGCCGATGTCGTGGGCTTCCCTCAAAGCGGCGCACAGCTGCCTCAGGAAGTGGATCGCGCGGCCGGCGGGGAGCGGGCCGTGCTGCTCGACGAGGTTCTGCAGGCTGAGGCCGGGCAGGTACTCCATGACGTAGTAGAAGGTGCCGTCCTCGGTGCGGCCGTAGTCGAAGATCTCGACGGTGTTCCAGTGGGTGAGGGTGGCCATCGCCTGGACCTCGCGCTCGAAGCGCGACAGGGTGGTCGGGTCGCCAGCCTGCTCGGAGCGGATGACCTTGATGGCGCAGGCGCGGCGGAGGAGGCGGTGCTCGCCGAGATAGACCTCGCCCATGCCGCCGGAGCCGATCAGCCGCTTGAGATGGTACTGGCCGAGCTTGCGGGCGTGGTAGGCTTCCGTTTGCAACTCGTTGATCTTGTACGACCCGAAGATGGCGGTGGCGGAGGCGAGGGCGAGGACGATTGTCATGTCGTAGGTGATCGACCAGGTGTGGGCGCCCATCACGATGCAGGGGATGCAGGTGACGAAGTTGACCGCGAGAGGCGTCACGACCATCGCCCCGACGACGACCGCGCAGCGCTTCCAGGTGTTCGGGATGAACATGCCGTAGAGCGTGATGAGCAGGTACCAGCGCATGGCGTTGGCCATGTTGACCAGGGGCAGCATGCGCTCGGCGACTTCCCTGAAGTTCTCGGGGGCGGCGACGGGATCGACGTTGGTCAGGCGGGTGAACCCGCCGCCGTGGTAGATGTCGTACTGGAGGAAGGCGAAGAACGCCCCCATCATGCCGAAGCTGACGATCTCCAGGGTGCGGAGCACGCGGGTGCTGAGCGGGATGCTGGTCCACAGCAGGGCGCAGACCATCGTCAACACGGCGACGACGGCGGCGTGGAAGGCGAGCGGCAGCGGCTGCAGCGCCATCGCGCCGTCGCGGAAGACGACGGTTTTGAGGAAGAACGCCGCGAAGCCAGCCAGGCCGATGACGGTCGCCATGCGCAGCCGGCCACGCAGCAGGGCGTGGACTTCGCTGGTGAGATGGGGGCCGGAACCGGGGACGAGGGCCATCTGCGGCCGCGAGCTTGCGGAACGGAAGGCGGGCAGGGTCAGCTCGTTGCTGGAGTTCGACCCGACCGCGTGGCCATTGGCTTGCGTCATGATGGTACCCGCCGGAACCCGGGAGAAAGGGCCGAAGCCCGCCCGCGCCTCATCTACCATTGTACGCAGCGGGAGTGTAAACCGTCTGAAAATGCGTGGACGCCGTTTCGCCCCCGTTTAGCCGCGAAGCGCAGCGGAGCGCGGGAACCACGCGGCGATGAGTTCTATCCTCGCGCGTCGCCCGCGCTCCGCTGCGCGTCGCGGCTTAACGGGCAGCGCGCGTTTTCTCAGAACAGCTCCGTGAGCGGGCGGCCTTCCTCCATCAGATCAAACGGGCGGCCCTCGCGGTTGACGGCGTGCAGGTCGTCGATGCCCATCGCGTGGAAGACGGTGCGGGCGATGTGCTCGGGGGCGACCGGGTTGTCGGCGGGGTACTCGGCACGGCGGTCGCTGGCGCCGAAGACCTGCCCGCCGCGCACGCCGCCGCCGGCAAGGAGGACCGACATCGCCGCCGTCCAGTGGTCGCGGCCGGCGCCGCCCACCCCGCCCGAACGCGGATCGCCGATGCGCGGCTTGCGGCCCATCTCGCTGGAGACGAGGACCAGGGTTTCGTCGAGCAGGCCGCGCTGGTGCAGGTCGTCGAGGAGGGTGGCGAAGGGTCGGTCGAACTCGGGGAGGAGGCGGTCGCGCAGGCAGCCGAAGTTGTTGCCGTGCGTGTCCCAGCCGCCGCCGCTCTGGCAGAGCGTGTCGAGTTCGCGGTCGCCCTTCCAGAACACGGTGACGAACGGCACGCCCGCTTCGACGAGCCGGCGCGCCAGCAGCATCGACATGGCGTTGATGCCGGGGCCGTACGCCGCCCGCAGCATCTCCGGCTCGCGGCGCAGGTCGAAGGCGTTCTGCACCTGCCGCGAACCGAGCAGCGTGAACGCCCGGCGCTGGTGGACCGTGTAGTCGCGGACGGCGAGTTCGTGCTCCGCTTCGCTGCGGGCTTGGTCGAGCGTTTGCAGAAGGGAGCGCCGGGCCAGCATCTGGTCGGCGGAGACGTCGCCGCGCAGGCGGAGCGCGGGGACGGCGAAGTCGAGCGGACGTTCGCGCGTGCCATCGACGAAGACCGGGTCGTAGGCGATGCCGAGGCGGGCGGAGAACTGGCCGGGCCGGGTGAACTCCGGGGCGCCTTCGCGATGGGGCAGGGTGATGGCGCTCGGCAGGAACGGGTGCGGCGGCCGCTTCAGCGCCGCGACCGACGCCATCGAGGGCCAGTCGGTCGGGTACGGCGTGCGCGTGTTGAGCAGTTGATGGAAGGAGCGGTCGGGGGCGTGTCCGGTGAGGTTGTAGTAGTAGCCGGCGTGGTGGTCGCCGGTGCCTCGCCCGTGGTCGCCGAGCGAGCGGACGATGGCGAGATGGTGCGCTTGACGAGAAAGATGCGGCAGATGCTCGCACAGCGCGATGCCGGGAGCGCTGGTCGGCATCGGCCGGAACGGCCCGCGGTACTCGGCGACGGCGTCGGGCTTCATGTCCCAGGTGTCGATGTGCGACGCGCCGCCGCTGAGCCAGATCATGATCGTCGATTTCGCGACGCGGCGAGCCGGCCGCGGCGCGTCGTCGTACGCGGCGGCGTGGGCGAGATTGTGCCCGAAGAAGCCGAGGCCGCCCGCGACAAGGAACGTGCGCCGGTCGAGCGGAGGATGGTTGGTCATGGTTGGTTTCGATTCGGGTGGAAGAGAGACCCAATCGGCAGGACTGCATGGAGTCTACCATGCCCGCGCGGTCGGTCAAGCCATCGTTGGCGACGCGGAGGAAATGCCTTCGGATCATTCCTTCGTCCGTGGAAGTTCCGGTGACGCGAGCCAGCCCGGATGAGCGGCGGTCCATCCCTCAAAGGCTTGGCGGGCCTGGGGCGCGACGTGGTTCTCCAGCACTTCCAGCGACCGGGCGACACGGAGGAAATTGGGCTGCACGAGCGGCCCCGTCAGTTTCGCGTGGACCGAATCCAGGCGCCGGCGGGTTTCAATCTGCGACGCCTCCGCGATTGCTTGCGCGATCCGGGGGGCGGCGGAGGGGGGCATGCGCTCCAGTTCGCGCAGGGCCTTGTCGCGCGTCTGGAACCGCAGACTGTCGAGGTCGCGCACCAAGCGGTCCACCGCGGCGAGGTCGGGCGCGGGGACCGCGTTCAACCGCTCCAGCAGCCAGGGAACGAACACCGGCTCGGACTGCCGCAGTTCCCGGACCGCCAGGAACGCGGCCTCAGCGCTCGGCGACGACAGCGTTTCCCAAAGCTGCTCGAAGCGTTCAACCTTGAGCGGCTTCAACGCTGCGGGCGGGCCGACGAATTTCGCGAAGTCCCACACGACCAGCTGTACTCCACGGCTCGCCGCCAGGAAGCGGCTGTCCTCCGACCAGGCCGCGCGCGTCCCATAGCCTCCCGATTCCGGGCTGGAAAAAACGCATTTCAGGGTGAGCAGATTCCAAACGGACATTCGACGGTTCCCGACCATGGCGGCCCAGCGGCCGTCCGGGGAAACGACGGGAGGCACGTCGAAGTGGCCGCCGGAACCCAGCACGGCGCGCGGCTTGGCCGAGGCGACCTCCCACAGCGCCATGTCCTTTTCGCATGCGAACAAGGTCTTTCCGTCGGGGGTGAAGGCGCTGACGGGCGAGTAGGGGGTCTGCGGCGCGCCCCGATGATAGCAGCGGTTGTTGTGCAGGTCCCACAGCATCGTCTGGTAGATGCCGTTCGACAACGGCCCGGAGGTCAAACCGCTGCGCCTGCCGACCAGGAAGCGCCCGGTGGGATCGGTCGCGGCCAGCTCGAAGCCCGCCTCGGCATGGGGTATTTCTTTGCTGATCCTGCCGGCGACGTGGTCCCAGTGCACCAGGCGCTTTTCGTCGGCAAGGACAAGGTGCTTGCCGAGCGCGGAGAAAGCGAACGGCTTGAAACTGGCTTCCTTGACGCGATTCCGCTCCTTGCCTGTGGACGTGTCGAAGACGGCGACGCCGGCGTTCTTGGCCAGCACGGCGCTCGCGGCGCTGCTGCGCGGCGAAAGCAGCACCGTGTCGAAGTGCACGTCGCGCGGAAGGGGCGCGACGCTGCGCTGCTCCCGCGTGGCGAGGTCCCAGGTCCGAATCGTCGCATCGAAGCCGGCGCTCATCAAGGTCTTGCCATCGGCGCTGAAGGCCAAGGCGGTGACGAGGTCCTGGTGGCAGGCCGCCGGGTTGATTTCCCGGCCTGTTTCCACGTCCCAGGAACGGATCGACGAGCAGGCGGAGACCAAGGTCCGCCCATCGGACGTGAAGCAGAGGCCGGCGGAATTCTCCGTCATCCCAGGGAACGAGTTGACGAGCTTGAACGACTCCAGATCCCAGATGAAGTTCATTCCGCGTCTCTCGCGATGAACGTTCGCTTGCCGGATGGCTCCGCCCACGGCGAGGAGTCTGCCGTCCTTCGAGACGGCCAGCGAAGCATGGTTGTCGGTATGGCCGGGGATCTTCATCAGAAGCCTGCCGGTGGCGACCTCCCAGACGTGGATGGACTTGCCAAGCCCAGCGCCGACCAGCTTTTTGCCGTCCGGCGTGAAGACGAACACATTGGGAGCGAAGTATTCTTCGAGAGTGCGAACGATCTCGCCCGTGCGGGGATTCCACAGGCGCACCTTCCGGTCCTTCGAATCGCGGGCGACCAGCAGGTTGCTGTCAGGGGAGAACGTCAGCTTATCCTCGATGTAGCGCTCGGAATCGATGGTGCGCAGCGTTCTGCCCGTGGCCGAGTCGAGGATCTCAAGTTTTTTCTTCTTGTAGACGGCCAGCAGCTTGCCGTCGGGGGAGCAGCCGATCGCCGTGGAGGTGTCATGTTGATCGTCGCGAAGGGACCAAATTGCCTTGCCGCTCTTCAGGTCCCAAAAGCGCACATCGTTGTCACCGGCGGAAGCGAGCCGGGTTCCGTCGGCGGAGAGGGCGAAATGCCAAGCCCAACGGTGCGGCAAGCGATGGATGACCTTCTCGGTTTCGCGGTCCCAAACGGTGATCGCCTGCTCGTCATCGCGTGAAACTGTGATGAGCTGCCGGTCGTCCGGCGTCATCGCCATCGCAAAATAGCTGGTCGCCGCGCTGAAGCGCGGCGAGCCGAGCACGCGCAGGATGTCTTTCTCCGCGATGACGGGCGCCTCCGGATTTCCCGGCTGCGCGGCCACGTTCGCGGGCAGCCACGGCAGCGACAACAGCAGGAGCAGTCCCGCGACCCTTCGTCCCTTGCAAGCTCGAATCATGGCGGGCTTCCTTCACGGTCGTGTTTGCTTGAATCCCCAGTGACTCAAGATTGATCCATTCGCTCCAAGGGTTGACGGCGAGTAGTCGGGACGCGATAACCGA
>JAYSSW010000849.1:0-6538 GCA_043720335.1 Planctomycetia bacterium | reverse complement strand
TCGTTCGACGAGGCCGACGACACCTCGCTGAAGGCGCGTCTATTGAAAGGCAACCGCTGGGTCGAACGGCTCTTCTCGCTGCGCAACTCCGCCGACGTGGACCGCACCGAGTACTTCCTGCCGTACATCCGGCGTTTCCTGTTCCCCAGCCTGTTTAACGAAGGGAAGCCGGTCGAGGAGAAGCCGACGAAGCAAACGTGCTGGCACTACGAGTTCGACCTGACGCGGCTCGGCGAGGTCGAAACCGAAGGCCTGCGCCTGACGCTGCACGGCCAGCACGCCCGCCGCAAGCACGCGCTGCGGTTCCCGCTGATTCTGGAGAAGATCGAGCTGATCGTGTTCAGCTACAAGGTCGCTTTTCTGGTTCTGCGTTTCCGCTGCGCTGATCCAGGCGCGACGTTCTTCGAGCAGATGGAGTCGCTGAGCCACCTGCGCACGCTGGCGCCGTTGTTCCAGGGCTACCAGATGCCGGAACTGGAGGTCGGCG
Source organism: Planctomycetia bacterium (assembly GCA_043720335.1). Lineage (GTDB taxonomy): Bacteria > Planctomycetota > Planctomycetia > Gemmatales > Gemmataceae > JAYSSW01. Next base: position 6,051 of record JAYSSW010000849.1, on the reverse strand, counting down.
CCAAGCGGTTCCGCATGACGCAGATGCTGCGCTGGCTGGTCGCCGAGTTCGGAGCCACGCCGCCGCAGGCTTCGCCCGACGACGTCGTGGAACCCGCGACGCTGCCGGTGAAGCCGATCTACGACGACCGCATGATGGTCTACACGTTCAGCTGCATCGACCGCGAAACGGTGCTGCCGAACGCCGCCCGCTGCGAACGGCTGATCGAGAAGCATTCGATCGTGAACTTCGACCGCCGCGGAATCACCGAGTCGCCGTTCGACGACGGCGAGCACGAGTCGGAGGTCTGGCAGAAGAAGCGCTGGCAGGGCTACTCCAAGGACGGCGGCGCGCTCGTCGTCTTCAACACCGACCGCTACCACGAACGCTTCCTGGGGATCTACCACGCGACCTACTACTTCGACATCTTCCTGCTGGCGGCGCTGCAGCGCGTCACGCTGCTGTCACTGTTCGAGCGGTTCTCCGACATCCATCGGCTCATCACCGCCGACAACGCCAGCCGCAAGCTGCTGCGGAGCGTGCGCCGCGACCTGCTCTTGTTCAAGAACCAGTGCTGGTTCAGCCAGATCACCAACCGCGAGAAGGGGCTGGTCCTCTGGAAGAAATGGCAGAAGGTCTTCGCCAACCGCGAGCTGGTGCGCGAGGTGAACGAGCAGTCCGAGGAACTCGACGCCTACCTGCAGGCCCGCTACCGCGAGCGCATCGAATGGCTCGTGCGGCTTGGCAGCTTCCTCGCCGGAACCTTGCCGTTGATCCTCGGCCTGGAGCGGTTCCTCGGCCCGGAGAACTGGGTCGCCAACCTGCGCTGGACGCTGCTGACGCTCCTCGTCGTCGGCGTCGCGGGTTATGCGTGGTACATGTTCCTGCGCCAGCGCGATGATGGATGATGAAGCATGCAGAGCACGATCTCCAAGCCCCACCATGAGCAACGCGATTGGTGGGGGTCAAACCCGCGCATGGGTCGGACCCCCAGGAATCGCTTCGCTCATCCTGGGGCTTGGGGCTTCTCTCCCCCTCTCCCTGTCTGTTCTCCCCCTGTCCCCCGCCACAACCGCCGGTAAACTGAGCGAATCGAACCTCTTCACCTTTCCAATGCGGGAGCGTCTGTGAGCAGTCTCGATCTTCGCCAAGGCCCGTGTGCGCTGGATTTCCTTTCCCTGGGAGCGCTGGTCCATCGGCTCGACCCCGGCCTGGTGCCGTTCCGCAAGGCGCGCTCGTTCGACATCCACGTCTCCGGCGGCGAGTACAACGTCGCCGCCAACCTCTCCGACTGCTTCCGGCACCGCACCGGCGTCGCCACCGCGATGGTCAACTACGGCATCGGCGAGCTGATCCAGACGCGCGTCCGCGAGACCGGCGTCGTGCCGTTCTACAAGTGGTTCGAGCACGACGGCGTGCGCGGCCCCAACCTCGCCACCGTCTACAGCGACCGCGGCCAGGGGGTGCGGCCCCCCGTCGTCTTCTACAACCGCTCGAACGAGGCGGCCGCACTGCTCAAGCCGGGCGACTTCGACTGGGCCAAGATCTTCGCCGACGGCGTCCGCTGGTTCCACTCGGGCGGCATCTTCGCGTCGCTGTCGGAAACCACGTCGGAAGTCATCCTCGAAGGCATGAAAGCCGCCAAGGCGAGCGGCGCGATCAACTCGTTCGACCTGAACTACCGCGCCAAGCTGTGGGCGTCGGTCGGCGGCCCGCAACGCGCGCAGCAAGTGCTGCGCCGCATCGCCGACAACGTCGATGCGCTGATCGGCAACGAGGAGGATCTGCAGAAGGGGCTGGGCGTCGCCGGGCCTGATGTCGCAGCCAAGTCGAGCCTGCACCCCGACACGTTCTTCGACATGATCGAACGCGTCGTCAAGCAGCACCCGAACATCAAGCTGGTGGCGACGACGCTGCGCGAGGTGCATTCGACGAACCGCCACGACTGGGCAGCGGTATTGTGGCTGAACGGCCAGCGCTACGTCAGCCCGGTGTGCCACCTCGACGTGAGCGACCGCATCGGCGGCGGCGACGGCTTCGCGGCGGGCCTCATCCACGGCCTGCTCACCGGCCGACCCCCGGAGGAGGCCTTGCGGCTCGGCTGGGCCCACGGCGCCCTGCTCACCACCTACCACGGCGACATCACGATGGCGTCCGCCGACGAGGTCGAAGCCCTCGCCCAAGGCGGCTCCGCCCGTGTCCAGCGCTAATTCACGGGCAGTGTTATGATGAGGTTGAGAGATTCACGAAGCGACCGGGTGGATGACCGAGTTTTCCTCCCGGCCGCAGCGGGAACGATTCGAGATCGACCGGATTCGCCGCATCCAGGAAGGTGCAACCTTGTCTGACGAGATCCCGCCACAAAACCCCGCGCCGCTGGACGCGCCGAAAACGCCTGCGGAGAAGGCGAAGGACTTCCCCCCCTCGCCCGGCGTCTATCTGATGAAGGACGCCCAGGGCCGCGTCGTCTACGTCGGAAAAGCGAAGAACCTGCGCAACCGCGCGTCGCACTACTTCACGAAAGCCGCTGCGGAAGACCTGCGAACCGTCGATCTCGTGAAGATCATCGCCGACATCGACTTTCTGCCCGCCGAGACCGAGGTCGACGCGCTGCTGCTCGAAGCCCGATTGGTGAAGGACATCCAGCCGAAGTTCAACATCGACTTGAAGGACGACAAGTCGTTCCCGTACCTCCAGATTCGCACCCGCGAGGAGTTCCCGCGCGTCGAGTTCACGCGCACGCCGCGCCGCAAGGGGGTGCGGCTGTACGGCCCATTCACCAGCGCGAAGAGCCTGCGTGGCGCGATCCAGGTGCTGCAGCGCGTCTTCCAGTTCCGCACCTGCACGCTCGACATCTCCGAGAAGGAGGAACGCTGGCGCTGGTTCAGGCCCTGCCTGCTGCACAGCATCCGCCAATGCACCGCGCCGTGCAACTTCCGCGTGACGAAGGAGGAGTACCGCAAGCAGATCCGCAAGCTCTGCCTGCTGCTGGAGGGGAAGAAGAGCCGGCTGTTCCGCGAGATGGAAGCCGAGATGAAGGAGGCGAGCACCGCCATGCGGTTCGAGAAGGCGGCCCGGCTGCGCGACGAGATCACCGCCTTGAAAAGCCTGAGCCTGCGCGGCAGCGTCGACAAGGACGTGCAGCCGGAGGTGTTCCAGATCGAGCCGAAGAAGGGGCTGATCGGCCTGCGGAAAATCCTCGGCCTGCGCGAAACGCCGCGCACCATTGAAGGCATCGACATCGCCCACCTCGGCGGCGACGAGATGGTGGCGTCGCTGGTGTCGTTCCTCGACGGGCTGCCGTTCAAGCCGGGCTACCGCCGCTACAAGATCAAGAGTGTCGAGGGCATCGACGATTTCGCGTCGATCCGCGAAGTCATCTCGCGCCGCTTCCGCCGCGCCGAGCGCGGCGGCGAGACGGAGAACGCCTTCCCCGACATCATCCTCATCGACGGCGGCAAAGGCCAGCTCAGCGCCGCCCAGGAGGTGTTCAAGATGCTCGGCAAGGAGCCGCCGTGCCTGATCTCGCTGGCGAAGCGCGAGGAGGAGATCTACCGCGTCGGCGAGTCGGAACCGCTGAAGCTGAGCCGCCACGCCGCAGCGCTGCGACTTCTGCAATACGTCCGCGACGAGGCCCACCGCTTCGCCCAGCACTACCACAAGATCCTGCGCCGTAAAAAATATCAGGGCGACGATTAGGCGAACGGCCAGCGTAAGCGGGCTGGTGGAATTTGCAATGATCGCCTGGTTCCACCAGACCGCTTACGCAGACCGTTCGCCAATCCATGACATGGCCATGAGGAGTCCGATCCGTGCGCATCCTGCTGACCAACGACGATGGCATCTACGCCCCGGGGCTGCGGGCGCTTCGCAAGGAACTGCAGAAGATCGGCGAAGTCGTCGTCGTCGCGCCGGCCAGCGAGCAGAGCGCCGTCGGGCATTCGATCACGCTGCTCACGCCGCTCATCGTGCAAGAGGTGGCCGACGAAGACGGCAAGCCGATGGGCTGGGCGGTCGAGGGGCGTCCCGCCGACTGCGTGAAGCTCGCGCTCCTGGAACTGCTGAAGGAGCCGCCCGACCTCATCGTCAGCGGCATGAACGCCGGGTCCAACGCCGGCATCAACGTGCTCTACTCCGGCACCGTCGCGGCGGCGATCGAAGGCGCGTTCTACAACCACACCAGCATCGCCGTGTCGCTGGAGTCGTCGAAGCTGAAGCCGCTCAACTTCCCCGCCGGAGCCGAGCTGGCGCGAAAGGTCATCGAGCAGATCTTGCAGCACCCGCTGGAAAAAGGGAGCCTGCTGAACGTCAACCTGCCCAGCCCCGAACGTGGCCCGGTGCGTGGCATCAAAATCGTGCCGCAGAACGTGGCTTCGCATCGCGAGCAGTTCGACCGCCGCACCGACCCGCGCGGCCGCGTCTACTTCTGGTCCGGCCCCGACTTCCCGTGCAACGACCCGCACCCCGACGCCGACATCACCGCGCTCGAGGACCGCTACGTCACCGTCACGCCGCTGCAGTTCAACCTCACCGACGCCGTGCTGCTCGCGAAGATAAAGGACTGGACGTTGACGTTGTGAGAGGAGACGCTTCATCTGGGGAAGAAGAAAACGTCAACGACCAGAACGTACCTGCGGAGGACCGGGAGGGCGACAGGCTCCTGCGATCCATGATTCGACGTGTGACCTAGCACTGGCACCAACGACCCGTCCAGCGAAATCGAGGGCGAACGATGTACCCGCACCGCATCCGACTGCGCGGCCCCTGGGAATGCCAACGGCTCGACGGCTCGGCGGCGACCGTGCAGCGCGTGGCCATGCCGTGCCGCTGGCCTGAAGCGGGATTGGCTCGCTACGTTGGCGCCGTCCGGTTCACGCGCAGGTTCGGCTACCCCGGCCGCATCGACGACGCCGAGCGCGTCTGGATCACCTGCGCCGGCCTGACCGGCCGCGCCGACGTTTCGCTCAACGAGGTCGTCCTCGCCACGGGCGTGACCGGCCCGTTCGCCATTCCCGTCACCAAGCTGCTCGAAGAACGCAACTATCTCGAAATCCTGCTGCACGGCGACGACGACAGCGCCGGGCTGTGGGGCGAGGTCGCGATGGAGATCCGCACGCTGGCGTACCTGGACGGCGTGAAGCTCGACCCGCGCGGCGACGGCGTGCGCCTTGTCGTCGGCGAAGTGGTCGGCGAAGTCGACGTGCCGCTCGAACTCTACGTGCTCGTCGACGGCAGCAGCACGCACTACCAGGCGATCCGCGTCGGCGAACGCTTCGAGGCGACGATCCCCGCTCATGCGAGGACGATCCGCGCCGAGCTGATCAACGTCTCCGTCGTCTGGCACGTCGTCGAACTCGGCGGCGAATCCAGCTCTCCGCTTTAGGCTGCGTCAAGCAAAACTGCTGCTGCTACGCCGTCATTTCGCCAGCGCTTTCAGCACTTTCTGAAGCTCCTGCTCAAGCGCCTTGCGCTGGCGGCCGTCGTCCAGTTCGAGGGCACTGCGGTAGTCGGGCACCGCCTGGTCGAAGGCGCCCAGGTCGCGGTGCGACATCGCCCGTGTCCAGTAGGCGTTGAGCAGGTCGGCGCGGTCGGCGGGCGACTCGACGCCGCGCTGGCGGGCCGACTCGTACGCTTCGATGGCCTGGGTGAACGACGCGACAGCGTCCTTCTTGCGGCGCGCGTCGTAGTAGAAATAGGCCTGGTTGATGCAGGCGCTGCCCAGCCGGGCGGCGTAGCTGGCGTCGTCGGGGAACTCGCCGCGCAACTCCTGCAGCAACTCGATGGCGAGGGCGAATTCCTTCACGGCGTCGTCGCGGCGGTTGAGATAGCCCAGGCTGCGGGCGAGCGCGGAATGGTCGAGGGCGAGGAACTCGCGGTAGCGCGGGACGGTGGGGTTGCGCAGCACCGCCAGATGGCGGAGCCGCGCCGCCTCGCGCAGATGGACCTCGGCCTGGGCGTGCTTCCGCTCCAGCATGCAGAGCAGGCCGAGCGAGCGCTGTCCCGCCGCCAGCCGTTCGTCGAGCAGCAGGTCCTTCGTCTTGTTCTCGGCCAGCTTCCGCAGCACCGCCTGGC
>JAYSSW010000848.1:0-6548 GCA_043720335.1 Planctomycetia bacterium | reverse complement strand
GACGGCCGGCGTGTCGAGGTAGGTGTAGTCGACGAAGCCGATCATCATCTCCTCCCAGGTCTGCTCGCCCCAGGTGACCATGCGGGTCGGGTCGGGGTTGCTGTAGTTGCCCTTGGAGTTGTCGAAGTGGGCGACGCAGTCGAGGCGGCTGCCGGCGGGGACGCGGAGGGGGGTCTCGAAGAGGTAGTTGGCCTGCCAGCCGAAGTCGTAGCGGGGGACGTTGAGGATGGTTTCCTTCTTGCCGTCGGGGGTGACGAGCTCGTACTTGAAGCTCTTGCCGCGCAGGTGCATGTGGGGCGACAGGCTGAGCAGCAGGGCGTCCTTCTTGAAGGTGGTGGTGCTGGTGACGCGGTGGTTGTCGGCGCCAGGCGGGATAAGGAAGAGCTGCTGGGCGATGCCGCGGGTGCGGACTTCCTGCTTGGGGGGTTCCTTGGCGAAGACGAGGCCGACCATGGAGCGGTCGGTCTGCTCGACGCCGTTGGGGGTGTAGTGCAACTGGAAGGCGAGGGTTGCGCCCTTGGGGAGCTTCTTGGCGTAGCCGGCGGGGAAGTTGGTGCCGAGGTCACCGGGGGCGTAGGCGACGAGCATGCCGGAGCCGATGCCGTCCTGGGCGTCCTTGAGGCGTTTGCCGCCGGCGACGACGTAGACGATGATGTGGTGGACGACGGCGTAGTTGCCCGGCTTGGCCTCGACGGCCTGGATCCACTTGTCCTCGTCGAAGTTGGTCTGGACCATGAAGTACTTGTAGGAGACCCCGCGCGCGGGCGCCTTGGCAGGGACGAGGTACTCGTCCTTCATCTTGAAGACGGCGTCGGGATCGCCGATGTACCAGCCGTCGTGGAACTGCTTGGCGACGGGCAGGTCCTTGTCGTCCCCCTTGGGGCAGCCGGCGTCGATCCAGGTGAGCAGCGTGTCGCGCTCGGTCTTCGACAGGCTGCGGTCGTTGCGGAACTTGCCGTGCTTGGGGTCGGCGTGCCAGGGGGGCATGCGGTTCTCGCGCACGACTTCGCCGATCATCTGCGACCACGACGACACGTCGTCATGGGTCAGCAGCGGCATGGGGCCGATCTGCCCGGCGCGGTGGCATTCCTGGCAGTGCTTCTGCATGATCCGCGACACGTCCTTGGCGAACGTGATGGTCGTTTCCTTCTTCGCCTGCGGCGCGCGGGTGATGTAGCAGCCCGCGACGGCGGTCTTGGCGATCTTCACCTCGGCGCCCGAAAGGACCGCGTCGATGGCCTTCACCAGCTCCGTCTCGATGGGCTTGATCTTCTGGAAGCCGATGCCGAACTGGTCGTCGATGCGGCCCTGATAGCGGACGACGCGGTTGGAATCGAGCAGGAACGCCTCGGGGACGCGCTCGGCCTTGAACGCGTCGGCGACGCGCTGCTTCTCGTCGCGCAGCACCGGGAACGGGATGCTGAACTTCTTGGCGTGCTCGGCGATCGCTTCGGCGCTGTCGTGCGCGTTGGCGTTGACGGCGAGGAACTGCACGCCCTTCTTGTCGTAGGCCTTGTGCAGCTCGGTGAGGCGCGGCATGTAGGCGTTGTTGATCGGGCACTGCGTGCCCAGGAACAGCACGACCACGGCCTTCTTGTCGGCGAAGTCGCCCAGGCTGACCGCCTTGCCAGCGGCGTCCTGGAGCTTGAAGTTGGGGATGGCTTTGGGAGAGGGTTGCCCCGCTGTCGCCAGCGAGGAGAGCCAAAACAGGGACAGCAGACAGGCTCCGAATCGACGCATCGTTCATCCTCAGCCAGTTGGGGCGGAATCAGTTTCTACCACAGATGATACCGCGCAGCATGGGAGAGGTTTCATGAAGTTCGCGCGTGACTTGCGAGAGTAGTGTACCAATGCATCCCAGCGGCGTCGAGTTGGGTTGGGGCCGCTCAACCCTGTCGATGCGTTGCTCGACTCGCCGTGCGACGCCTCGCCTCCGCTTCGACGTGGTTGAAGACGACATTTCCTTGCACTACGATGGTGCTACACCACGCCGATTCCCACGAGGTCCGCCATGCAACGTGCCTGCGCTCTTCTCGCTTTGCTGCTCGCGTCGTCGGCGCTTGCCCAGGACGCGGTCAAGGACCGTGCCCGGGCGATCCAGCAGCGCATCGATACGGAGGCGGCGAGCCTTGTCGCGATCTACCAGCAGATCCACGCCAACGCGGAATTGGCGTTCCAGGAAACGAAGACCGCCGCCCGGCTCGCCAAGGAGCTGCGGCTGGTCGGCTGCGAGGTCGTCGAGAAGATCGGCGGCACCGGCGTCGTCGGCGTGCTCAAGAACGGCGACGGCCCGACCGTGCTAATCCGCGCCGACATGGACGGGCTTCCCATCGTCGAGCAGACCGGCCTCGCCTACGCCAGCCAAGTCCGCACCCGCGACAAAGACGGCCTCGACATCGGCGTCATGCACGCCTGCGGCCACGACATGAACGTCGCCTGCCTGGTCGGCACGGCCCGCGTCCTCGCCGCGATGAAGGACCAGTGGAAGGGCACGCTGCTGTTTCTCGGCCAGCCGGCGGAAGAGACCGGCGCCGGGGCGCGGGCGATGCTCAAGGACGGGCTGTTGAAGAAGGTGCCTCGCCCCGACTTCGCGCTCGCCTTGCATTGCGACGGCCGCTACCCGCACGGGCACGTCAACTACCGCGCCGGCCAGCTCCAGGCGAACGTCGACTCCATCGACATCCACGTCCTGGGCAAAGGGGGCCACGGCGCCGCCCCGCACACCACCATCGACCCGGTCCTCATCGCCGCCCGCATCGTCGTCGACCTTCAGACGCTCATCAGCCGCGAGCGCGATCCGCTCGAGCCGCGCGTCATCACCGTCGGCGCCCTGCACGGCGGCACCAAGCACAACATCATCCCCAGCGAAGCGAAGCTGCAACTGACCGTCCGCACCATGACCGACGCCGCCCGCAAGGAAACGCTCGAAGGGATCGCCCGCGTGGCGAAAGCGGTGGCGATGAGCGCCCGCGCCCCGGAGCCGAAGATCGTCCACAACCCGGACGACTTCACGCCGGCGCTCGTCAACGAGCAAGAATTGACAACGCGGATGTCAACGCTGTTCAAGGGCGTGCTGGGCGCCGAGCGCGTCCACGAAAGGCCGATGTCGCTCGGCGGCGAGGACTTCAGCCAGTTCACTCGGGCCGGCATCCGCACCTTCTACTACCACCTCGGCACCGCCGACCCCGCGAAGCACGCCGAGTCGCTGAAGCCCGGCGGCGCCCCGCTCGCCTCGACGCACTCGCCGTTCTACGCCCCGGTCCCCGACCCGACCCTGCGCACCGGCGTGCTGACGATGTCGATGGCGGTGATGGATTTGCTGACGCGGAAGTAGTCGCAAAGACAAAAAATGGCCGAAAGCCCAGGGATTCCTATCCCTGGGGATTTGAATACCCAGGGACGGCTGTCCCTGGGCTTTCCTTGCGTCTTTGATCTTCGACGCGGGATTGCGGCGCGCTCAATACCCGTCCGGGTTGAACATCTGCCGCATCGTCTCCTCGGACACCGGGGCGTACGCCTCCGGCTCCATCGTCCAGCTGGCACGGCCTTGCGTCAGGCTGCGGATCTTGTCCGAGTAGTCGAACATCTTCGCCAGCGGCACCAGCGCCACGATGACCCGCAGTTTGCCGCGCGTCAGCGTCTCTTCGATCACCGCGCGGCGGGCGTTCATGTCCGCCGTCACCGGGCCGAAATAGTCCTCCGGCGCCGTCACCTCGCAGCGCATCATCGGCTCCAGCAGCACCATGTTGTCGCGCAGCGCCTTGTGGACCGCGTCCGACGCGGCGGCCTGGAACGCGATGTCGTTCGACACCCCTTCCTGCATGACGGCGCCGACCAGCGTCGCCTGCACGCCGATGACCGGGTAGCCGAGGTCGCCCGACTGCAGCGCGCCGGTGACTCCCTGCTCGGCCGCGTACATCAGCTCCGGCGGCAGCGTGTCGTCGGGGATCGCGTTGACGACCTGGACGCCTTCGCTGAGCGACAGCGCCTTGAACTCGACCGTCAGCTTCGCGAACAGGCCGGAACCGCCCGTCTGCTTGACGCATTCCCCTTCGGTGCGGACCGCCTTGCGCAGCGTCTCGCGGTAGCTGACGCGCGGCTTGCTGACTCGCACCTTCAACCGGAAATCGCGTTCGAGGCGGTGCTTCTTCACCTCCAGATGGAGGATGCCCATGCCGTTCATCAGCATCTGGCCGGTGTCGGTGTCGAGGCGCCAGGTGAACGTCGGGTCCTCGCGGCGCAGGCGGGTGAGGGCGTCAGTCAGCTTGTCCTTGTCGGCCGACGACTCCGGCTCGATCGACATGCTGACGACCGCCTCGGCGAACTGGATCTGCTCCAGGATGATCGGACTGGCCTGGTCGCAGAGCGTGTCGCCGGTGATCGAGTCCTTCGGGCCGATGATGCCGACGATGTCGCCGGCGACGGCGGTGGACAACTCGTCGCGCACCTTGGTGTCGGCGTGGATGTGGTAGATCTTGCTGGCGAACTCCTTGACGTTGCGGCCCGGGTTGAACGGACGCGAGTTCGCCTTGAGCGTGCCGGAGTAGACGCGCAGGAAGAACAGGTCGCCGTGCGTGTCGGCGACGATCTTGAAGATCAGGCCGCAGAACGGCTCGTTCGGATCGGGCTTGCGCGACTCCTCCTTGTCCTTCTTGGCCGGGTTGCGCCCCTTCACCGCAGGCCGGTCGAGCGGGCTGGGGAGGTAGTAGGTGGCGGCGTCCATGAGCGGCTGGATGCCGATGTGTTCGCGGCCCGACCCGCACAGCACCGGCTGGATGAGCCGGGCCAGCGTCTGCTCGCGCAGCACGGCGCGGAGCGTGGCGACGGGGATCTCCTGCCCTTCCAAATACGCGGTGGTGATGCGGTCCTTGTCGTCGTGGCGGGTCAGCACCTCGAACAGCTGCTCGCGCCATTTCGCGACTTCGTCGAGCATGTCGTCGGGGATCGGCTCGGTGCGGATCGTCTTGCCCTGGGCGTCGCCGTCGAAGAAGAGGGCCTTCTGTTCGAGCAGGTCGATGATGCCGGCGAACGGCTTGTGGCTGTCCTTCACGGAGCCGCTGCCGATCGGGATGATGATCGGCGCGGGCTGGCCTTCAAGGCGTTCCTTGATGTCCTCGACGGCGTTGGCGAAGTTGGCGCCGACCACGTCCATCTTGTTGACGAAGACGAGGCGGGGCACCTGGTACTTGTCGGCCTGGCGCCAGACGGTCTCGGACTGCGCTTCAACCCCCTTCTGCGCGTCGAACACAACGACCGCCCCGTCGAGAACGCGCAGGCTGCGTTCGACCTCGGCGGTGAAGTCGACATGGCCGGGCGTGTCGATGTGTTGACGGTGCAGCCTCGCCACTGGAAGGGGATGCAGGCGCTGTAGATGGTGATGCCGCGTTCCTGCTCCTCGGGATCGTAGTCGGTCTCGGTGGTCCCCTCGTCGACGCCGCCGAGCTTGTGCTTGGCGCCGGCGTAGAAGAGGACGTGCTCGGTGGTGGTGGTCTTGCCCGCGTCGATGTGGGCGATGATGCCCAGGTTGCGGATGTTGGCGAGGTCGAGCGTTGGAGCGGCAGCCATGTTGGTATCGGGGGTCAGAAGCCAGGAGAAAACTCAGCCACAGAGGACACGGAGAACACCGAGGGAAGGCAAGGAGAGTGACGCCAAGCCCCAGGATGAGCGAAGCGATTGGTGGGGGTTGAATCCTCACGACATCTCACCCCCAGGAATCGCTTCGCTCATCCTGGGGCTTGGCGCTGCTTTTCTTTGTCTTTCCCTCGGTGTTCTCTGTGACCTCCGTGGCTGATCTCTTCCCCAAGGACACGAAAAAAAGCCAGGGGCCAGGGCCGGGCGACAAGGGACGGCTGTCCCGCGCTCCGATCCCGGCCCCTGGCCCGTGGACGACGACTACCACGCGAAGTGGGCGAACGCCTTGTTGGAGTCGGCCATCTTGATGGTGTTGTCGCGCTTGGTCATCGCCTCGCCCTCGCGGCGGTAGGCGGCGATCAGCTCGTCGGCGAGGATGAGGAACATCGGGCGGCCCCCCTTGTTGCGGATGGCGGCCAGGATCCAGCGGATCGACAGGCTCTGCTGGCGGACCCGGTTGACCTGCATCGGCACCTGGTAGGTGGCGCCGCCGACGCGCTTCGACCGCACCTCGATCGGGGGCTTCACGTTCTCGACCGCCTGCGTGAAGACGTCGATGGGGCTGAGGTCGGGCATGCGCTTCTTGATCTGCTCCATCGCGCCGTAGAAGATGCGCTGCGAAGCCGCCTTCTTGCCGTCGAGCATGAGGCAGTTCATGAACTTGGAGGCCAGCTTCGAGCCGAAAACCGGGTCGGGCTGGAGCGTCGCGGCGCTGGCGGTGCGTTTGCGGGCCATGTCGTCGGGTCCTGTCTCGGTGGAGCGTTCGATTCTCTCAGGTCACGCGGGGCGGAGGAGGCCGCTTCGGCGGCGTCCCAGGCTCAGTTGAGCGACGGTTGCGGCAGGCCGAGGCGTCGGCCTGGCCGGTCCACCCGATGGAGCTGGCCATCGATGGAGAAGACGATCTGGTTGTTCACGCC
>JAYSSW010000847.1:0-6557 GCA_043720335.1 Planctomycetia bacterium | reverse complement strand
AGCTTGCCCGATTGCTTCGGGCAAGCTCGGCGGCTTGCCCCACACCGGATCGAACCCCCAGGAATCGCTTCGCTCATCCTGGGGCTTGGGGTTCAGCGCTTGCCTTCTTCGCCAAGCATGCGCTCCAGCGATTCGATGACCTGCTTGACGCCGTCGAGACGCGGGTTGATGCGGTTGGCGCGGCGGTAGATGCGGAGGGCGGCGCGCAGCTTCTTCTGCTTCATGAAGCACTGCCCCATGCCGCTGGCGGCGCCGAAGTGGTACGGGTTCAGCCGCAGCGTCTTCTCGCAGTCGAGAATCGAGCGGGCATGGTCGCCGTTGCGGAAGTGGAAGACCGCGCGCTGGTTGAAGGCCTCGGCGAAGCGGGGAGCCTTGCGGATCAACTGCTCGAAGCCGACGAGGATCAGGTGCGTGCCGATCTCGTCGGGGTCGAGGGCCATCAGGCGCTGCAGCTCGTCGTTGTTCTCGGGGGTCTCGGCGCGAAACCAGACCGACCAGAGGGCGTCGGCGGCCATGCTGGAGACGGTGGGGTCGTCGTCGTGCAGACGGTGGGCCAGGCTGCCGTTGACCTTCATCGAGCCGAGCATGCCCAGGGCGAGGACGGCCGCCTGGCGCACGTCGATGTTGGCCGCGTGCAGCAGCCGTTCGAGCGACGCTTCGTTGTAGCGGGCCTCGACGGAGCGTTTGAACTTCCCCAGTCCCTTGCGGAATCCCTTCGTCCAGTCGGCCGGGTTGTCGTCGGCGGGCTGGTGGGGCAACAGCTGGTAGTACTGCAGCAGCAGAGGTTGAACCACGGATGCACCTGGATCGGAGAAGGGACAAATGACCGCTGTGATCCATCACCTCACATATGCGTTTTAAGGATTCCGCCCTTCGCTTGGCAACCTTGCCGTTTTTCTTTTCGGCACATTCGGCGCAGCCGGAACAATCGGCGCCCGCAGCGTAGAATGGCGGCGTCGCGCGGCGATTTCCAAGCCCGCTGCCGCTAGGCGGCGGGGTCAACGCACGCCGCGACCCCGCCGCCTAACGGCAGCGGGCTTGCTACGACAATCGATGGGTTTCGGGAGAGATTTCCGATGAGCGATCAACGGCTGCGGCTGGTCCTGGGCGAGCAGATGGCCGACCTGCAGGCGAAGGGGCTGCTCAAGCGCGAACGCCAGCTCCAGGGGCCGCAGGGAGCGTCGATCCGCGTCGCCGGGCGCGACGTCGTCAACTTCTGCGCCAACAACTACCTCGGCCTCGCCAACCATCCCGACATCGTCGCCGCCGCCCACGCCGCCCTCGACCAGTACGGCTACGGCATGGCCTCCGTCCGCTTCATCTGTGGCACCCAGGACATCCACCAGCAGTTCGAGAAGTCGATCGCCGCCTTCCTCGGCAAGGACGCCGCCATCCTCTACTCGTCGTGCTGGGACGCCAACGGGGGCCTCTTCGAGACCATCCTCGGCGAGCAGGACGCCATCATCAGCGACGAACTGAACCACGCCAGCATCATCGACGGCGTGAGGCTCTGCAAGGCGAAACGGTTCCGCTACCGCAACTGCGACCTCGACGACCTGAAGCGCTGCCTCGTCGAAGCGAAGGACGCCCGCTTCCGCCTGATCGCCACCGACGGCGTCTTCTCGATGGACGGCCTGCTCGCCCCGCTTCCGGCGATCTGCGACCTGGCCGACCAGCACGACGCGCTGGTGATGGTCGACGACAGCCACGCCACCGGCATCCTCGGCGCTGGCGGGCGCGGCGCCGCGGAGGAACTGGGCTGCCTCGACCGCATCGACATCATCACCAGCACCCTCGGCAAAACCCTCGGCGGCGCCGCCGGCGGCTTCACCTGCGCCAGTCATCAAGTCGTCGATTATCTTCGTCAACGCTCGCGGCCTTACCTCTTCTCGAACGCCGTCCCGCCGCCGATCATCCAGGCGGCGCACAAGGCGCTCGACCTCGTAGCGAACAGCAGCGCTCTGCGCGACCGCCTGCACGCCAACGCCAAGCACCTGCGTGCCGGGCTGGAAGGGGCAGGCTTCACCGTGAAGCCCGGCAGCCATCCGATCCTCCCGGTGATGCTCGGCGACGCCGCCCTGGCGACCAAGATGGCCGACCTGCTGCTCGAAAAAGGCATCTACGTCATCGGCTTCAGCTACCCCGTCGTCCCTCAAGGCAAAGCGCGCATCCGCATCCAGCTGTCCGCGGCTCATACGCCCGACCAGCTCGACCGCGCCATCGCAGCGTTCACCGCCGTCGGCAAGGAATTGGGCGTGATTTGAAGCCGATCAGCAGCCCGGCTTCCGCGCGCCTAAGATGACCGCATGGCGAACTTGAACGAGCCGCTGGTCGAGGAACTGACGCCGCTGGGCGCGTGGGAGGCGTGCCGTTGGCTGGCGGCGCTGCCGCACCTGCTGTTCCTCGACAGCGCGTCGCCCTCCGCGTTCGGGCGATATTCGTTCGTTGCCGCCGACCCGGCGTGCTGGCTCACTTCGTGCGATGACACGATCTTCGAGAACGGCGTTCGCGTTCCCGGCAGCGATCCGTTGGCGCATCTCGCGAAGCGGCTTGAGGAGTTCAAGCTCGACACGCTGCCGGGGCTGCCGCCGTTCCAGGGAGGCTGGGCGGGGCTGCTCGGCTACGAGTTGTGCCATCACATCGAACGCCTGCCGCGCGCGGACTTCGTCGATTTCGCCATCCCCGACCTCGCGCTCGGCTGCTACGACTGGGTGCTGGCGTTCGACCATCGCGACAACCGCTGTTGGCTCGTCTCCACCGGCTGGCCCGAGACCGCGCCGACGCGCCGACGCGACCGCGCCCAGCAGCGCCTGTCACAGGTGAAGCGATGGATGGACACGCCGTTGTCACTGCCGACGTGGTCGCCGACTTCACCGATACTCATGACCACGCCGCAGCATCCAAAGCCGGGGCTGGACGGCGTGACGAGCAACTTCAGCCGCGTCGATTACGAAGCCGCTGTGCAGCGCGCGATCGATTACGTCCACGCCGGCGACTGCTTCCAGGTCAACATCGCCCAGCGGCTGACCCGCCCCGCCCGCCTGCCGCCGCTGGAGATGTACGAACGGCTCAGGCTGCGCAACCCCGCCCCCTTCGCCGGCTACTTCGACCTCGGCGACTGGCAGATCCTCAGCGCCTCGCCCGAACGCTTCCTGCAGATGCACGACCGCCAGATCGTCACCCGCCCGATCAAGGGCACCCGGCCGCGCGGCATGACGCCGGAGGAGGACGCCGCCCGTGCGGAGGACCTGCGGACCAGCGCGAAGGACCGGGCCGAGAACGTGATGATCGTCGACCTGCTCCGCAACGACCTGGGCCGCGTCTGCGACTACGGCAGCGTCCGCGTCGAGGCGGTCTGCAAGCTCGAAAGCTACCGCTACGTCCACCATCTGGTATCGGAGGTTCGCGGCACGCTGCGCCCCGGCCTCGGCCCCGTCGACCTGCTGCGCGCGGCCTTCCCCGGCGGGTCGATCACCGGCGCCCCGAAGGTGCGGGCCATGCAGATCATCGCCGAACTGGAGCGCACCGCGCGCGGCCCGTACTGCGGCTCGCTCGGCTACTTCGGCTTCGACGGCGCCCTCGACACCAACCTCCTGATCCGCACCCTCGTCCAGGGCGCTGGCCGGCTCCACTTCGCCGTCGGCGGCGGCATCGTCGCCGACTCCACGCCCGCGAAGGAGTACGCCGAGACCTGGCACAAAGCCGAGGGACTGCTCCGCGCGATGGGGGAGAATTGATCCACGAAGGGGCACGAAGGAAAGACAAGGAGACAGGGAGAAGGGGAGACAAGGAGACAGGGAGGATGAATCGAGTGTCGTTCCTTGTCTCTCTGTCTTTCTTGGTGCCCCTTCGTGTCCTTCGTGGATAAATAGGATTCCACACATGAACGCTTTCAACGAAATCGTCCGCGACAACGGCATGCGGTTCGCGCAGTTGGTCACGGCGTACTCGGAAGCCCAGCGGCACTACCACAACCTCGATCATCTCGCGCATCTGCTCCACGTCGTTGAACCATTCAAAGACTCCCTCGACTCGGCGTCGTGGACGGAGCTGGTGTTGGCCGTCTACTACCACGATGTCGTCTACGACTCGCGACGGAGCGACAACGAGGAGCGCAGTGCCGAGTTCGCGCGCGAAGCGTTGACCGGGTTGTCGTTGCCGAATGGAACACACGACGCGGTGAGTGAGCTGATTCTTTCGACGAAGGACCATCGACCGCGCCGGCCCCAGCGGCACCACGCGCTGCTGCTCGACGCCGACCTGGCGATCCTGGGGGAGTCGCCGCCGCGCTACGCCGCTTACGCCGAGGCGATCCGCAGGGAGTACGCCTGGGTGCCGGAAGAGGCGTATCGCGAAGGCCGAGCAAAGGTGCTGGAGCGGTTCCTGCAGCGCGAGCGCATCTACCTCACCGACGAGCTGCACGCCCGCTACGAAGCGGCCGCCCGTGGGAACCTGCAGGGGGAATTGATCCACGAAGGACACGATTCGTTTATCCACGAAGGACACGAAGGGGCACCAAGAAAGACAGGGAGAAGGGGAGACAGGGAGTGAATAATCCGCTTCCCCCACTCTCCATGTCTTCCGTCTCCCTGTCTTCCCCTCTCCCTGTCTTCCCCTCTCCCTGCCTTTCTTGGTGCCCCTTCGTGTCCTTCGTGGATCATTGGAATCGTGTCCTTCGTGGATTCAACATCGCTATACTGAATGTTTACGGCACCGGGGCGGCAACGAGTCCGCTGGCGAGCATCTCTCGCCCTCCGCCCCCCGGCCGGCAGGAGCAGAACGCATGTCCGAGATCGAAAGCACCGAAGCCCCTGCCGACGAAGAGAACGGCTTCGCCCTGTTGAACCTCGACCCGCGCCTGGTCGAGACGCTGGGGAAACTGGGCTACGAGGAGCCGACGCCGATCCAGAAGCAGGCGATCCCGATCCTGCTGGCGGGCCGCGACGTGGTCGGGCAGGCCGCGACCGGGACCGGCAAGTCGGCGGCGTTCGCGCTGCCCCTGCTGCAGCGCCTCGCAGCCATGGACAAACGCCCCAGCCCGGCGGCGCTCGTGCTGGTCCCCACCCGCGAGCTGGCCATGCAGGTCGCCGAGGCCATGAACCGCTACAGCCAGGCCCTGCGCCTCAGCGTCATCCCGATCTACGGCGGCCAGGCGTTCGACCAGCAGCTGCGGGCGCTGAAGCGCGGCGTCGACGTCGTCGTCGCCACGCCGGGCCGGGCGATGGACCACGTCCGGCGCGGCACGATCAAGCTCGGCGGCGTGTCGATCGTCGTGCTCGACGAAGCCGACGAGATGCTCGACATGGGCTTCGCCGAGGACATGGAAGCGCTGCTGGGGGAGACGCCCGACACGCGGCAGACGATGCTGTTCTCGGCGACGATCCCGCCGCGCATCGCCGCCATCGCCGCCAAGCACATGACGAACCCGGTCGAGGTGCGCGCGGTCGAGGCGAAGCTGCAGGCCGGCGAAGGCCCGAAGGTCCGCCAGACCGCCTACCTGGTGCCGCGCGCCTACAAGCTGGCGGCGCTGGGGCGGGTGCTGGACCTGGAAGCGCCGGCGGCCGCGATCGTCTTCTGCCGCACCCGCATCGAGGTCGATTCGCTCACCGAGACGCTCGCCGCGCGAGGCTACCGGCCCGAAGCCCTGCACGGCGGCATGTCGCAGGAGCAGCGCGACCGCGTGATGCGGCTGTTCCGCGCCGGCACCGCCGACCTGCTGATCGCGACGGACGTGGCCGCCCGCGGGCTGGACATCGAGCACCTGACGCACGTCGTCAACTTCCACGTCCCCAACGCGGCGGAGTCGTACGTCCACCGCATCGGGCGGGTCGGCCGGGCGGGGCGCGAGGGCGTGGCGGTGACGCTGGCCGAGCCGCGCGAGCACTTCATGCTGCGCAACATCGAGCGGGCGACCGGGCAGCGCATCGACGTGACGCAGGTGCCGACCGTCGCCGACCTGAAGACGAGGCGCCTGGAACTGACGCGGGCGGCGCTTCAGGAGAAGCTGCGCGAGGGGGATCTCGACCACTACCGCGTCGTCGTCGAAGCGCTCGCCGGCGAGTTCGACATCATGGACATCGCGATGGCGGCGGTGAAGATGGCGCACGAAGCCGAAGGGGCGGAGGACGAGGAGGAGGAGGACATCCCCGCCGTCCGTCCGGGCAAGCAGCCGCGCGAGAACTTCGACGTTGGCAACCGTCCGCGCGGCGGGCGGACGCCGCACCGCGCGAAGTCGGCGGGCATGACGCGCATCTTCATCGGCGGGGGCCGCGACGCCGGCATCGGCCCGCGCGACCTGGTCGGGGCGATCGCCAACGAAGCCGGGCTGTCGGGCCGCGACATCGGCTCCATCGACATCGCCGACCGCTTCGCGCTGGTCGAAGTCCCGACCGAGGCCGCCGACCAGGTGATCGAAGCGCTGCGGTTGACGCGCATCAAGGGACGCAAGTACCCGGTGCGCCGCGACCGCGCAGGGGAGGCGTGATCCGTCGGCAAGAAATTCTTGAACGTAGCAAGCCCGCTGCCGTTAGGCGGCGGGGTCAACGCGTGTTGCGACC
>JAYSSW010000846.1:0-14138 GCA_043720335.1 Planctomycetia bacterium | reverse complement strand
TTATCATGCAGCGAAAGGTCGGAGTGCGGTTTTAGGCGTTCAACCTGCATCAACCAGGATTCGACCGAGTTGCGAGCCGGATTTGGTAAAATTGCTTCTGCCCGACCTCTTTTCGATTCTTTTTAGACTTCCAAACGTGCGAAGCCATCTATGAACGTAATTTATCGCTACAACTCGCTGGAAGATTTCCTTGTCTCAACCACGCTCACTGTGGATGGACAAATCGACGACGGCTGGGGCGCTGGGTTTCCGGTTAAAGGCCGCGAAATCTGGGCAACCGTCCTTTTTTCGGACATTTCAGGCTTCTCACGGAGAACTCAAGATCTGAGCCCGGCTGAAACTTTGATTTTCGTTAACCATTTTTTCTCCTGGGTAACCGCAGAAGCTCTCCGAGGAAGTAGCGGTATCGTAGATAAGTATATCGGCGACGAGATGATGATCGTTTTTTCCCAGGAATTCGGCTCAGAGGATCCGTTTCTGGAAGCAGTTCAGGCGGCAAGGTGGATGGGCGAACATGATGCATATAGTTTCTGCCCACACATCGGGATTGCAAGCGGAAAAGTGATTGTCGGTTACGTGGGGACGCCAATGAAATACAATTGCTCAGTGTTTGGTGCGCCTGTCGCTTTGGCTGCCCGTTGCGCCGGCGTGAAACCTGCCAGTTCGGATGAAACATCCTTCTCCTCCTGTTCGATCGTATTCCCGGCCACAGAGTGGGGCGAACGAGATTTCGGCACTGTATTTCCTCCGCAACGGTTTAAAATGTCTGATGGAAGTATATATGAGAAAACCCATTCCTGGGATTTCCAGAACCCACGACCTGTAGAGATAAAAAATCTCCCCGATCTTTTGATACGGCAAATTGTGAAACGTAGCATGTACTTTCCGCAACAAGGCCCAGAAGACAGAGCGAAAGAGGCGTTGAGTATTTTGCGTGAAACCAATCGGTACTGGCCAGCAGACGTGGCACCCGATGTCGGAAAGGCTAACAACGAAATCGACACCGAACCAAGCAATGAGGCCGAGAGTGGAGCATGATTCGTTTTGGGGACGTAAGCCTTGCTCGGCAGCGGTCCCTGGTGACCGAATTCCCGAGGAAGAAACATGCCTGAAAATCAGTTCCGCAAGGGCGATCTGGTCCGATTCCGATTGGGGACACGCTCCGTGCAGGGCGAAGTCAAGGAAGACCGTGGTCCGATCGGGGTCAAGGGCAGGCACCTGTATCTGGTCGAGTTTCGCCCGGAACCGTTGTCGGCAGACACTTCCCACATCGAACTGCCTGCCGATCAGCTTCAACCGGTGCAAGGCGTCGCTTCCCTGAGTTAGCCCGTCGAATGGACCGATCCAAGCGGAGAGGACCTCGACAACTCCTACGAATTTGCAAAGAGATAGTCGAATGGCGAAGCCAACCAAGCGAGACCTAGCTCGACTGCGGAAATTCGTGCTCGATGAGATGGAACACTACATGAAGTTCGGCGTGGCAGAATGGCATCGTCCCATTCGATGAGAATAGGTTTCGGCAGCACTGCCTTTGCGCAAAAAAGCCCACGGAGCGGTCTCCGTGGGCTTTCGGCTGCATCCATCCGCGGGGCGTCAGTTCGTGACGACCTGGCGGGAGCGGAGCATGTCTTCGATCTCCTTGACCTTGCGGCCCAGGAAGAGGACGTTGACCATGTCGAAGTGGTGGACCTGGTTGCCGCCCGTCTTGACGATGAGGTCGCCTGACCCCATGCCGAGGATCCAGTGGCGGAAGAGGTCGGAGCGCTGCTTCTCGATGGTCATGCCGGAGGTGTCGAAGGCGGTCTCGGAGTCGCCGATCTCCTTGCGGACGCGGAGCTGGCCGGGGGTGAAGACCATGTAGATCTGGCGGTCGAAGAAGAAGAAGACGACCAGCCAGAACGCCAGCAGCACCGTCGAGACGAGGAGGTAGCCGCCGAGGTTGATGCGGATGTCGAGGAAGCTGAGCGTTTCGAGGATGGTCTCCCACCAGCCCAGGATGGCGAAGATGATGACCATCGACAGGACCAGCACGATCACGATCACCGACCACAAGCCGCGCAGCGGCACGTTGGTGATGAAGATGACGAGGAGCAGCACCACGCAGAACAGCACGCCGAGGTTCTTGCTGGCGCTGACGTGCAAGCGGGGCTGGACCGGCTCCTTGGTGGTGCGGTCGAGCACGGCGTGCGTCTTCGCCGGGTAGATGATGGCGGAGCGTGTCTCCCCGTCGTGCTGGACCTTCTCGACGACGGTCGAGCCGGTCGGCACGGTGGCGAGGACCTGTCCGCTGAGGGCGGTGATGAGCGCCATCAGGTAGCCGATGGCCCAGACGGGCCACCAGTAGAACAGGTTCGAGTGGCTGACGACGCGGATTTCCTTGGACGGCCCCGGATAGGAGGACGCCGTCGCCACCTTCACGGGGAGCGGGGCGGCCGGGGCAGGGGGCGTCGCGGGTGGATCGCCGGTTGACATGGCTATGCGGGCCTCGTTCGGTGCGGGTTCAGGGTGTTGACGCAAAGGCTAGTCGAATGACAACGGCTTGTCAAGTCACCGAGTTCGGGGCGTTCGGCACGGCCTTCACCACGACGCGCTCCTTCACCATCTGCTCGATCTCGGCGACGACCAGGCCGACGTGCAGCACGTTGTGCAGCATGATCGCGTGCGGCTGGTTGAGCGGGTGGATCAGCAGGTCGCCCGACCCGAAGCCGAGGATCCAGTGTCGGAACATGTCGGTGCGCTGCTTCTGCACGACCATGCCGGAGGTGTCGAAGACGGTCTCGCCGCCGCCGATCTCGGTGCGCATGCGGACCTGTCCGGGGGTGAAGATGACGTAGGTCTGGCGGTCGAAGACGACCAGGTTGGCGAGCCAGACGACGAAGACGACGGAGGAGATGAGCAGGTAGCCGCCGAGGTTGATGTAGACGCCGAGCTGGCCGAGGCGGGCGAAGATCGGCTCCCACCAGCCGGCGACGGCGAAGATGATGGTGAGCATGACCATGACGACGAGGACCAGGACCGACCACAGGCCGCGCATGGTGATGTTGGTGATGCCGATGACGAGGAGCAGGACGAAGGTGAAGATGGTGCCGAGCGTCTTGTACTGGGAGACATAGATGGTCGGCTGGATGACCGCGTCCTTGCCGTCGGCGTCCTTCTGGGTGCGTAGGATCGACTTCTCCTTGAGGATGATGACATCGCGTTCCGCCATCACCCCGTCGCTCAGCTCGACCTGGCGTTTCTGCACGGCGACGGCGCCGTCGGGTACGATCGCCATGTGGCGGTTGCCGGCCAAGGTCACCAGGCAGCAGATGAAGCCGAGCGCCCACACGGGCCACCAGTAGAAGAGGGTGGAGTGCTGGTAGACGATGATCTGGTTGTCGGCGGTGCGGCCGGTGAACAGCGTCTTGAACCACGTGGGCTTGCGGACCGCCGAGGTCAAGGGAACCGTGGTGATGCCCGCCCCCGCGCCGGCCGGCGCGGCGGAGGCCGGCGGCGGCGGCGGGCTGGGCGTCGGCTCAGGTGTCGTCGATCCAGGGTCGGTGGCCATGCAATCCCCCAGGCGTCCGGTTGGCGTGTGAAGCACCGCGTGCGAAACGCGGGCTTCCGATGTTCTTTCGTCCGCCAGCCCGTGATCTTTCCACGACCGGGCCGGCAGCCAAGGAATTCTATGGAAGCACGCCGCGTCGCAGGGGGGCCGGAAGGAGATTCAACCTCGAAGGAGCACGAAGGAACACGAAGAAAGCCGAGAAGCCCCGCGCATGGGCAAGGCGCATATCGCCTGATCGGATGCTCGCCTTTCTTCGTGTCTCTTCGTGCTCCTTCGTGGTTCCAATTTCTCCTGCCCGCTACGCGATGCGCGGGAACAGCGGCTTCACCTTGCCCGCCTCCAGCGCGGCGACCACGCGCAGGTCCTCGGTCTGGGCCGGACGGTCGTAGACGTCCTGATACCTCACCTGCTCCCACGGCTGCGTGAAGTTGAAGCTGCGGTAGATCGTCTCCGACGACTTCGGCAGGAACGGCTTCAGCAGGATCGACACCCGCCGCAGCTGCTCCAGCAGCGCGAACAGGATCCCCTTCGTCGCGTCCTTGTCGGTCTTCACCAGTTTCCACGGCTCGTTGCGGTCGGCGTACTGGTTGGCTGGGTCGTTCAACGAACGCAGCACTTTCTCCAGGGCCTGGTTGTACTGGCACGCTTCGATGTGCTGCTGGATCTGCACGACCGCCGCCTTCAATTCGGGCTGCACCTCGAACGGGGTCGCGTGGGCGGTGCCGGGCAGCACGCTGTCGTAGTTCTTGGTGACGAGCGTGACGACGCGGCTGTAGAGGTTGCCCAGGTTGTTCGCCAGCTCGGCGTTGTAGACGTTGCCGAACCGTTCCCAGCTGAACTCGCCGTCGCCGGGGAAGGGGCATTCGCGCATGAAGTAGTAGCGGAAGGCGTCGCTGCTGAACTTGGCGATCACGTCCATCGGCTCGACGACGTTGCCGAGCGACTTGCTGATCTTCTCCGAAGCGGCGCCTTCGCTCTTCTTGAAGTAGACGAAGCCGTGGCCGAACACCGAGCGCGGCGGGGCGATGCCGGCGGCGAAGCACATCGCGGGCCAGAGGGCGCAGTGGAAGCGGGTGATGTCCTTGCCGATGAAATGCACGTCGGCCGGCCACCACTTCGCGAACTCGGCGTCGTCGGCGCCGTAGCCGATGGCGGTGATGTAGTTCAGGAGCGCGTCGAACCAGACGTAGATGGTGAACTCCGGGTCGAACGGCACCGGAATGCCCCAGTCCTGGCCGAGCCGCGTGATGTTCACGTCGAACAGCTCCGTCTGCACCAGCTTCACGACCTCGTTGCGTCGCGCCACGGGCTGGATGAAGTCGGGATTCGCCTCGTAGAACGCGAGCAGCTGGTTCTGAAATTTCGACAGGGCGAAGAAGTAGCACGGCTCCTGCCGCAGCACCGGCGCGACTTTGTGGTCCGGGCAGACGCCGCCCGCTTCCTTGATCTCCTTCTCCGTCTTGAAGCCTTCGCAGCCTTCGCAGTACAGGCCGTCGTAGCCTCCCTTGTAGATGTGGCCGTTGTCGAAGACCTTCTGGATGAATTTCTGGCAGCCCGCGTGGTGGCGCGGCTCGCTGGTCTGGATGAAGTCGTCGAAGCTGATGTCGAGCGCCCGCCAGACCTCCTTGAACTGCGAAGCCATGTCGTCGCAGTACTCGCGCGTGTCGCGCCCCAAATCGGTTGCGCGGCGCGAGACCTTGACCGTGTTCTCGTCGTTGCCCATCAGGAAATGGACGTGGCAGCCCTCCATGCGGCGGTAGCG
Source organism: Planctomycetia bacterium (assembly GCA_043720335.1). Taxonomy (GTDB): domain Bacteria; phylum Planctomycetota; class Planctomycetia; order Gemmatales; family Gemmataceae; genus JAYSSW01. The sequence continues at coordinate 8,829 of JAYSSW010000846.1, read as the reverse complement.
CGCCTGCACGTCCGCGCCGATCTTCTCGAACGCCGTGCCGATGTGCGGGCGGCTGTTCGGGTAGTCGATGGCCGTGGTGAGGTAGAACTTTTTCATGGGGTCACGTCCGAAGAATCGAAACGGCGTCGTCAAGCCCGCTGCCGATAGGCGGCGGGGTTAGGAACCCCCAGGACTTCGCGTTGCTCCGTCCAGGGGCTTGCGGTGCTGTTGTCCTAAGGACGACGTGAAATTTTGGCCATTGGTTCGCCCGGCGTCCTGCCGATTCCGGGGCCACGTCCTAAATTAACCGGGCACGGGACGCAGACATGGCCGGCTGAAACCGCGCCGGCACACGCTTGCCCTCCTTCCAAGGCGGGGCGGATCGAGGGGAACCATCGCAATGGCTATCGAGTTCAAGCTGCCCAAGCTCGGCGACAACGTGCCGGGGGGCGACGTCGTCGAGGTCAAGGTCAAGGTCGGCGACGAGGTCCAGAAGGGGCAGGCCCTCATCGAGGTCGAGGCCGAGAAGAGCACCGTCGACGTCCCCAGCAGCGCCGCCGGCAAGATCTCCCAGCTGCTCGTCAAGAAGGGGGACAAGGTCACCGTCGGCCAGCTCATCGCCGTCATCGAATCCAGCAACGGCGCCCCCGCCCCGACCCCATCGGCTCCCGCCACTTCGACGCCCGCTGCTTCCACTCCTCCTCCCGCCGCTGAACCCGCCAAGCCCGCACCTACGCCCGCCGCGAAACCCGCGCCGACCGGCCCCGTGAACCACGGCGAAATCGTCCCCGCCGGCCCGGCCACCCGCGCCCTGGCACGCGAGTTCGGCGTCGATCTCGGACAGGTTCCCGGCTCCGGCCAGAAGGGCCGCGTCACCCAGGACGACGTCAAGGACTATCTCCGCGTCCTCGCCTCCGGCGGCGGGTCCGGCGGCGCCGTCAAGATCCCTCCCATGCCCGACTTCACCAGGTGGGGCGCCGTCGAGACCAGGCCGTTCGAGTCGATCCGCAAGAAGACGGCCGAGCACATGAGCCTGTGCTGGTCGATCATCCCGCACGTCACCCAGCAGGACCAGGCCGACGTCACCGACATCGAGGCGTTCCGCAAGCAGCAGGAATCGAAGGGGGCCGGCAAGCTGACCGTCACCGCCTTCGTGCTGAAGGCGTGCGCCATCCTTCTCAAGCAGTTCCCGCAGTTCAACGCCAGCCTCGACACCGTGGCCGGCCAACTGGTCATCAAGAACTTCTACCACCTCGGCGTCGCCGTCGACACCGAACGCGGACTGGTCGTGCCGAAGCTGCGCGACGTGGACAAGAAGAGCGTCTACGACATCGGCAAGGAGATGACCGAGATCGCCGAGCGCGCCCGCCAGAAGAAGCTGACGGCCGACGACATGCAGGGCGGCACGTTCACGATCAGCAACCTCGGCGGCATCGGCGGCACCGGGTTCAGCCCGATCGTCAACTGGCCCGAGGTCGCGATCCTCGGCCTGTCGCGCTCGCGCGTGCAGCCGGTGTGGCGCGACAACCAGTGGGCGCCGCGCCTGCACCTGCCGCTGTCGCTGTCGTACGACCACCGCGTGATCGACGGCGCCGACGCCGCCCGCTTCTGCCGCCGCCTCGCGGAACTGCTGGAGAACCCGCTTGTCATGCTGTTGCATGCGTGATCCCGTGATTGGGCAGCGTAGCAGGGAAATGGCCCCCAAGCCCCAGGATGAGTGAAGCGATTCCTGGGGGTGCTGCCCAATGCGGGTGCCACCCCCACCAATCGCTTCGCTCATGGTGGGGCTTGGCGCTTCAAATAAGGAATCCTGAACGAACGCCTCGGAACTTGGGAGCATGCGATGCCTGAAACCATCTCCACCGATCTTCTCGTCCTTGGCGGCGGACCCGGCGGGTACTCGGCGGCCTTCCTCGCCGCCGACCGCGGCATCCAGACCACCCTCGTCGACGCCACCCCCAAGCCCGGCGGCGCCTGCCTGCACTGCGGCTGCATCCCCTCGAAAGCGCTCCTCCACGTCGCCCACGTCATCCACGGCGCCCACGACGCCCTCGCCTTCGGCCTCAAGTTCGCCAAGCCCGAAATCGACCTCGACGTGATGCGGGCCAAGAAGGACAAGATCATCGACACGATGGCCAGCCATCTGCTCGACCTCTGCAAGAAACGCTCCATCACCCACATCGCCGGCCGGGGAACCTTCACCGACGCCAACACGCTGCAGGTCGAAGGCGGCCCGGTCGTCAAGTTCCAGCGCTGCATCCTCGCGACCGGCAGCAGCCCGACCAAGCTGCCGACCTTCGACATCAAGAGCGACCGCGTTCTCGACTCGACCGGCGCCCTGAAACTCGAAAGCATCCCCAAATCGCTCCTCGTCGTCGGCGGCGGCTACATCGGCCTCGAAATGGGCAGCGTCTACGCCGGCCTCGGCGCCAAGGTCACCGTCGTCGAACTCACCGCCAGCCTGCTCCCCGGCGTCGACGCCGACCTCGTCCAGCCCCTCGCCGCCCGCCTCAAGACGGTCCTCGACAAGATCCATCTCAACACGAAGGTGACGAAGGTCGAGGAGACCGCCGGCGGCATCAAGGCGTTCTTTGAAGGTGAAAACGCGGAGAAGGAAGCGGTCTTCGAGAAGGTCCTCGTCGCCGTCGGCCGTCGGCCCAACTCGGCCAACCTCGGCCTCGAGAAGATCGGCGTCGAAGTCGAGAAGGGCTTCGTCAAAACCGACACCCAGCGACGCACCAACGTCCCGCACATCTTCGCCATCGGCGACCTGGCGGGCGAACCGATGCTCGCCCACAAGGCCGCCCACGAAGGCAAGATGGTCGCGCAGATCCTGGCGGGCGATCCGCTCGTGTGGGAGCCTCGCGCCATTCCGGCGGTCGTCTTCACCGACCCGGAGATCGCCTGGTGCGGCCTGACCGAGAACGACGCGAAAAAGCAAAATCGCGAGGTGAAGGTCGGCAAGTTCCGCTGGGCCGCGTCGGGCCGGGCGACGACCCTGGGCCGCAGCGACGGCTTGACGAAGGTGCTGGTCGATCCCAAAAGCGACCGCGTGCTCGGCATCGGCCTGGTCGGCCCCGGCGCCGGCGAGCTGATCGCCGAGGGGGTCGTCGCCATCGAGATGGGGGCGACGGCGAAGGATTTGGCCCTGTGCATCCACCCGCACCCGACTCTTACCGAAACCATCAGCGAAGCCGCCGAGTCGCTGCACGGCCTGGCGTCGCACCTGTACGTCGCGAAGCCGAAGGTGCTGTCGGAACAAGATCACAGCGACCCGCGTATCTGAAATGCAAGACAAGTCCCACGCGGCGGTCATCCCACGCAGGATGGAAGCAGCACGCTTCGGCGTCGATGCCGAGGCGCATGCGGGGCAGGTGCGGACGCGGGAGGCGTGATCGCGTTCACACCCCCGCGCTGACGACGCTTCCCGCACGGCCCGGCGCCCGTTTGTCGTGTTGCTGCGCGAGCTGGGCGCGGAAGCGCAGGTGGCGCTGGCGTGTCAGCTCGACGAGCGGGCGCCAGACGGTGTGCGTCAGCTGGTGGCGAACCAACAGATGCCACAGGCGGTTCGAGCGCTTGTAGAGGTACGACATCGCGAGGTACGGCAGCACGGCGCGCCAGTCCTCCGGGCGGCGTTTCCAGATCGACGCATGCGAGAAGACGCGGCGGTAGCACCAGGCGTAGCCTTCTTGAAGCTCGTCGATGGTCATATGCCTGGGCTGGAAGACGACATGGGCGGTGTCGTAGCGCTGCCAGTCGCGGTGGAGCAGCCGGCCCTCGGCCTCCATCTGCCGGAACAGCGGCGTGCCGGGGTACGGCGTCATGACGTGAAAGGTTGCGCACTCCAGGCGGTTGTCCTCGATCCACTGCGCGGTGCGGGCGAACACGTCGAGGCGGTCGTGGTCGAAGCCAAGCACGAAGCTGCCGTTCACCTGGATGCCGTGGTCGTGCAGGATGCGCACCCGCCGGGCGTAGTCGTCGGGGCGGGGCGAGCGCTTGTTGGCGTCGTCGAGGTTGTCCCCTTGCAGCGACTCGAAGCCGACCAAGACCCCCGTGCAGCCCGCCAGCGCCATCTCGCGCACCAGCGACGGGTCGTCGGTCACGTCGATGGTGACGGCGGCGCTCCAGATCTTCTCCAGCGGCCGCAGCGCCCGGCACAGGCGGCGCAGGTAGTCGGGCTTCGAGCCGAGGTTGTTGTCGACGAACACCGCGTACGGCTGGTCGTCGTCGGCGAACTCGCGCGCCACCTGCTCCACGTCGCGCAGATGGTAGGGCATGTGCAGCCCCTCGGTCGACAGGTAGCAGAAGCCGCAGCGGTTATGGCAGCCGCGCGTCGCGATCAGGCTGCTCGTGGTGAGGAAGTGTCCGCGCGGCAGCAGGTCGCGGCGCGGCGGCGGATCCTCGCGGTACGGCTTCAGGTAGCTGCCGTCGTAGCGCGATCGCAGCTCGCCGTTCTCGACGTCGTGCAGGATCGTCGGCCAAAGCTGCACCCCTTCCCCCAGCGCCAGCGCGTCGGCGTGCGGAGCGCATTCGTCGGGGCACGACTGCACATGCAGCCCGCCGAGCACCACCTTCGCCCCGCGTCGGCGGTACCAGTCGGCCAGCGCGAAAGCGCGCCGAGCGAATGTCAGATGCACGGTGATGCCGACGACTTCGGGGAACGGCGTGTGCGGCGGCGGGCCTTGCAGCAAGTTCTCGTCCCAGTAGCGGATCGTCCAGTGCGCCGGCGTCGAGCCAGCGACGCTGGTGAGGGCCAGCGTCGGCGTCAGCACGTGCTTGCCGAAGCTCGCGTGCGGATCCTTCGGGTAGAACGGGTTGAGCAGCAGGGCGTGGCACGGCTGCACCGGCCCGACGGCGAGCGCCGGGTCGAGCCGCGGCGCTTCGCGCATGCCGCGCGGCATCCAGGGGCGGGTCATGGTGCGTGTCTCCAGGGTTGGGGCGGCGTTCGCTTTGCGACGCAAAGTGAACGGGCCGGAAAAATGCCGCGCAGGCGGCGTGTTTTGCTCCCCTCTCCCCCTTACGGGGAGAGGGGCCGGGGGTGAGGGGACATCCCACGTCAGGGATCGTTGAAGCATCGAAAGCCCAGGGATTCCTATCCCTGGGGATTTGCGCACCCAGGGATAGGAATCCCTGGGCTTTCATCATTTCTCTTCTCTTGATCGAACCCAACATGCGCAGTCGGTTTCGAGTCCTACACCACCGCGTGGCGATCGACGGCGATGCGCTCCAGCGCTTCCTGCACGGCTTCGATGGTTTCGTCGAGCGTCGAGGTTCCGGCGGTCAGGCCGACGGTTTCGACGCCGTCGAACCATTCGGGGCGCAGGTCCTCCGGGCCTTGCACATGCCAGGCGGGCAAGCCGCGCTCGGCGCAGCGGACGGCGAGCTGCTTCGTGTTGTTCGAGTTGCGGCCACCCACGACCACGACCGCTTCCACCTCGTCGAGCAGTTTTTCGAGCGCCTTCTGATGGTCCTTCGTCGGGTGGCAGATCGTGTCCTGGAAGCGAACCTCGGCGTGCGGGTTCTTCGCGGCGATGGCGGCACGCACCGCGTTCGCGTGGCTCACCTGCGTCGTCGTTTGGCACATGACGCCGAGCTTGGCGTGCGGGTAGGCCTTCACTTCGTCGAGCGACTGGATCACGTCGTAGCTCGACAAATCCTCGATGATCCCCTGCACCTCGACGTGGCCGCGCTTGCCGATGACGAGGACGTGGCAGCCGTCGGCCTGCAGCTTCTGGGCGGCGTGGTGGGCGCGGGTGACGAGGGGGCAGGTCGTGTCGAGGATCTGCTTGCCAGCTCCCAGCAGCCGTTGGCGTTCCGCCTGGCTGATGCCGTGCGCGGTGATGAGGACCGTGTCGGTCATCGGCAGGCTGCGGCGCTGGCTTTCGCCGAGCATGCGGAAGCCCTGGTCGTGGAGCTGGTCCAGCACCTTCTCGTTGTGCACGAGTTCGCCGTGGATCGTGACCGCGCGCGGCTGGCTGACCGTGTCGATGAGGGCGAGCGCGTCCTTGACGCCGAAGCACATGCCGAGCACGTCGGCCTTGATGATGTTCATGCGAATCCTCTCCGTGAAGGGAGCGTCCCTGCTGCGAACCGCGAACCGTCTCGATGCGCAACTCATCGCCTTATCAAGCCCCAGGATGAGCAACGCGATTCCTGGGGGTTCGACCCCCACCAATCGCTTCGCTCATGGTGGGGCTTGGAAGCGTCTCTCATCTTCTTTGCCGCCGCAACCAGTTTGCGACGCAAAGCGTCCCGGCAAAAAAACTCACGCCGGCGACCAGCCCTGCGCGAGCTTGGGCGGGGCCTCGGCCTTGGGGGCGCCGACGGCGTCGGTGACGATGTTCTCCAGCACCGTGATGTATTCGAGGAAGCGCTTGCGTCCCGCGTCGCTGAGCTGGCACAGCGTCTGCGGGCGGTTGTCCTTGAAACCCTTCCAGATCTTGACGAGTCCCGCCTCGTTCAAAATCTGCAGATGCCGGCTCAGGTTGCCGTCGGTGAGCGAGCAGAGGTCTTTCAGGTCGTTGAAGACGAGTCCGCCGGGGTGCGTCACCAGCGAGGTGATGATCGACAGCCTGGCCTTCTCGTGGATGACGCGGTCGAGGCCTTCGTAGGCGAAGCGGCCCGGCTCGCCCGGTTTATTCGCAGGTTTCGACATGGCTGCGCTCCAGGGTCCAGTAGAGGATGCCAGCGGCGAGGAACTGCCCCACGCCGAACAGGAAGATCATGGCCCAGGGCGACAGGGCGGTCGATTCGATGGTCGCCAGCAGGCAGACGACGCCGGCGGCGAGGTAGTAGACGCCGACGCCGAAGGTGGCGCGGGGCAGCAGCCGCCACGACGCGAAGATGCCGAGGCTGAAGAAGACCGCCCACAGGCCGGGCAGCATCCACAGGGCTTCGGGCGCCTTGCGGTAGACGACCAGCGTGACGAGCGCCCCGGCGACGACGGCGGGAAGGAACTGCCCAACCGCAAGCAGCGTGTTCGTCTGCGTCAGGCTCGACGCCGAGCGCCGGCAGTGCCAGACCATCGTCGCCCCGGTGACGGCCATGCTCAGCATCGCCGCCCCGATCCACAGCAGCAGGTACGCTTCGATCTGCTCGGCCGGGTTCGGCAGCGCGATCGACTGGAAGGCGGCGGCGAGGCAGGCGACCCCGCCCGAGAACGCGACCGGGGCGGCGCGGTAGCCACGGAACGTCTCCGACTTCGCCACGTGCTGGCGGATCTCGGAGATCTGGGCGAGTGCTTCGTGAAGGTCCATTGGCGATCCTCGCGGTTGACTTTGCCGCGTAAAGCATAACCTTTCCATCGGCCCGGTCAAGGCGAGTTCTTGAGATTTTTGTCCACGAAGGACACGAAGGGGCACGAAGAAAAGACAAGGAGACAGAGAATCGTTGAAAGCCCAGGGCTGCTGCCCTGGGGATTTGCATACCCAGGGCAGCAGCCCTGGGCTTTCGCTGGCGGTTCGCGCCGCCCCGCTGTAGAATGCCCCGACAACCACCCGCCTCTCACGCCATTTTTTGCGAGATCCCGCCAATGCTGCGCCACGTTCCCCTCGCATCGCTCGCGGTGCTGCTTCTGTTTTCCGCCGTTCACGCTGAGGACTGGACCGAGTTCCGCGGACCCACCGGGCAGGGGATCTACGCGGGCAAGAAGAGCCTCCCCCTCGATTGGGGCGTCGACAAGAACGTCGCCTGGAAGACCCCGATCCCCGGCAGCGGCTGGTCGTCCCCCATCGTTCTGGCGGGCCGCGTCTACCTCACCTCGGCGGTTCCGGTCGAAGGGACGAAGGAGTTGTCGCTGAAGGCGCTCTGCCTCGACGCCGCCGACGGCAAGATCGTCTGGGCGACCGAGGTGTTCAAGCAGGACGCCAAGGCACCCAAGATCCACGGCAAGAACAGCCACGCCAGCCCCACCCCGATCACCGACGGCAAGCTCGTCTACGTCCACTTCGGCCACCAGGGGACCGCCGCCCTCGACCTCGAAGGCAAGGTCGTCTGGCGCAACAGCGAACACAAGTACTCCCCCGTCCACGGCAACGGCGGCACCCCGGTCCTCGTCGACAACCGCCTCGTCTTCTCCATCGACGGCGCCGACAAGCAGCTCCTCGTCGCCCTCGACAAGGCCGACGGCAAGACCGTTTGGAAGACCGACCGCAAGAGCGTCGCCTCGCGCAAGTTCTCCTTCAGCACCCCGCTGCTCATCGACGTCGACGGCAAACGACACCTCGTCAGCCAGGCCAGCGACGCCGTCATCGGCTACGACCCCGCCGACGGCAGGGAGATCTGGCGCCTCGCCTTCGACGGCTACTCCTGCATCCCCCGCCCCGTGTTCGGCCACGGACTGCTCTTCCTCAGCACCGGCTACAACTCCCCAAGCCTGCTCGCCATCCGCGTCGATTCCCAGTCGGCCGGCGACGTGACCAAGTCGCACCTCGCCTACTCCAAGAACAAGGGCGCCCCCCACACGCCGTCGATGGTCCTTGTCGGCGACGAGCTGTACATGGTCTCCGACGGCGGCGTCGCCAGCTGCCTCGACGCCGCCACCGGCAAGGTCCACTGGTCGGAACGCCTGGGCGGCGCGTTCTCGGCGTCCCCCACTTTCGCCGAGGGCCGCGTCTACTTCCAGAGCGAGGAAGGCGTCACCACGGTTGTGAAGGCCGCGACGAAGTACGAGCAGCTCGCCCGCAGCGAGCTGAAGGAGCGCACGTTCGCCTGCTACGCCATCGCCGACGGCGCGATCTACCTGCGCACCGAGACGCAGCTCTACCGCCTGCAGGCGAAGTGATCGTTTCGCCGTGAAGCAAAGTTCGAACGACCGGCGAACGGCCAGCGTAAGCTGGCTGGTTGAACTTG
>JAYSSW010000845.1:0-6560 GCA_043720335.1 Planctomycetia bacterium | reverse complement strand
CGCCAGTTCGCCCTCACCATCGCCGCCACCGCGCTCATCAGCGCCATCAACGCCCTGACGCTGAAGCCGGCCCAGTGCGCCGCCTGGCTGAAGCCGACTCCCGAACACAAGAACTGGTTCTACCGCGGGTTCAACGCCGTCTACGGCGCCATCGAGAAGGTCTACACCGCGTCGGTCAAGTTCCTGGTGCGCTTCACGCCGGTCATGCTGTTGGTGTATGTCGGGCTGGTCGTGCTGACGGTGTGGTGGTTCACCCGCCTGCCGACCGGGTTCCTGCCCGTCGAGGACCAGGGCTACGTCATCATGGGCATCCAGCTCCCCGACGCCGCCTCGCAGGAGCGGACCAAGGAGGTGACCGAAAAGGTGACCGCCATCCTGAAGGAGACGAAGGGGGTCAACAACTGGACCATCCTCGGCGGCCTGTCGCTGCTGGACAACTCGAGCGCGTCGAACGCCGCGGCCGCGTACATCGTCTTCGACGACTGGGCGCAGCGGACCGACCCGTCGCTGACGCAGGAGGCGATCGTCGACGAGCTGCGCAGGAAGGTCGCGCCGATCCAGGAGGCGATCATCTTCCTGTTCATCCCGCCGTCGATCCAGGGGCTGGGCGTGTCGGGCGGGTTCCAGATGCAGCTGCAGAACCACAGCGCGACCGGCTCGCTGCAGGAGCAGCTGGACCAGCTGCAGGACCAGACGCAGGGGCTGGTGCAGGACGCGACGCAGGCGGGGGGCGTGGCGGGGCTGAACAGCACCTTCCGCGCCAACGTGCCGCAGCTCTACCTCGACATCAACCGGGCGCAGGTGAAGGCGCTCGACCTGAAGCTCGACGCCGTGTTCACCGCGCTGCAGGGGAACCTGGGGGCGATGTACATCAACGACTTCAACCAGGGGGGCCGCACCTACCAGGTGCGCATCCAGGCCGACGCCGCCTCGCGCGTGAAGATCGACGACATCCGCCGGATCGAGGTGCGCAACGCGCAGGGGAAGATGGTCCCGCTCGGTGCGCTGCTCGACATCCGCAAGTCGTCCGGGCCGCTCATCATCAACCGCTACAACATGTACCCGTCGTCGTCGATCAACGGCGAGGCGGCGCCGGGCCTCAGCTCGGGGCAGGCGCTGCTGCGGATGGAGGCGGTCGCCAAGGAGACGCTGCCGACCTCGATGGGCTACGAGTGGACCGCCGTGTCGTTCCAGGAACGCAAGGTCGGCAGCCAGGCGTACCTGATCTTCGCGCTGGCGGTGCTGCTCGTCTACTTCGTCCTCGCCGCCCAGTACGAGAGCTGGACCAGCCCGATGGCGGTCATCCTCGTCGTGCCGCTCGGCATGCTCGGCGCCGCCGGCATGGTCAGCCTGCGCGGCATGGACAACAACGTCTACACGCAGATCGGGTTGGTCCTCATCATCGCCCTCGCCAGCAAGAACGCCATCCTCATCGTCGAGTTCGCCCGCGAACTCCGGCATAAAGGAATGAGCATCCGCGCGGCCGCCGTCGAGGCGTCGCGGGCGCGGTTCCGGGCCATCCTGATGTCCTCGTTCGCGTTCATCCTCGGCATCGTCCCGCTGCTCGCCGCCCGCGGCGCCGGCGCCGCCAGCCAGCGCGCCGTCGGCACCGCGGTCTTCGGCGGCATGATGACCTCGACGTTCCTGGCCATCTTCTTCGTCCCCGTCTTCTACGTGACGATGCAGACCCTCAGCGAATGGTGGAGCGGCCCCCCCGCCCCGCACACGCCCGACGCCCTCCCCCCGCCGCCGCATTGACGGCGTGCAAATCGTCGCAACGAGGATCGCGGCTGCGCTGAGCCCGAAGCGCCAGCGAGGCCGCGCCGCGCGACGACGCAAAACGCAGCATGTCCCGTTCGCCGATGCGCAAGCGAGAAGCGGCTCTCGCTGCGCGAGTCGCCTCGCCACTTCCCGCATCGTCGCGCGTGCTGCCTCGCTGGCGCTTCGGGCTCAGTGGACGTCGCTGCGCCAGCGAAGTGCTACCGCTTCTCCAGCGGCAGGAACGCGCCGCTCTCCTCGTCGAAATCGCAGGCGTACTCGTGGCTCTGGTCCCACGCGAACTCGAAGATCACGGCAAGCGTACGATCCGCGCTGTCGTCCGTCGCGCGCAGCTCGACCAGGGCCGACTCGACCAGCGCAAGAATGTCCCGGTCAGGCAGTCCGACGGGGAAACGCGGGTCCGGTGTGCGCCCCTCCCAGAACACGTCGTGATACTCGGCGACGATCGCGCGGGCGAACCAGCCCGCGTGTTCGGCGTGCCGGGCGGCGTAGCCTTCCCACAGCGCCAGCAGGCCGGGATCGGGCGGAGCCGACTGCGGGCCTTCCCCCACGAACCGCAGGTCGAACGGCAGCGCCGTCCCCGCGAGCGCTACAGGACGCCGCCAGCGCCGCACGACCTCGTCCTCGAACTCCGCGACCTCGCACGGCCCCAGCTGGCGTTGAAGCTGCTCCCATGTCTCGGCCATGTCCATTCTCCTGCCTTGCGGCGCCGACTACTCCGCGCGCACCGCGCGCAGGTCAAGCTCGTTGTCGTCGTCGTGCAGGCCGATGACGGCGGGCAGCGGGTAGTCGTGGCCGCCCGCGTCGGACCAGGCGGCGGCGACCAGTTCGACGACCGCCCGCCGCACCGCCTCCCACGGATCGACTCCGAGTTTCCAGAAGCCGTCCCAGTCGACGCGGGTACCGCCGGGGATGGCCGCGTCGCTGAAGAGTTCCGCGACCAGCCGGCCGCCGGGGCTGTCGTCCTCGGCGAAGACGACGACGCTGAAGGTGTTGGAGACGTCGTGCAGCTCGAAGCGGAGCCGGCCGGCGCGTTTGGGGGGCGGCTTGCCGACGAGCTTCAAAAGCTTGGCAGCCGCCTTGGCCCGCAGCGGGCCGAGCCGTTGGCGCAGGTCCGCGAGCAGCGCGACGCGCGTCTGCTCCGCCAGCACCGGATCGGGGTCGTTTCGCTTCGCCATCAGGCTGGTCCTCCACGGGTCGAATACCCAGTTCGCGTTCCACTATACCTGAGCCCGAAGCGCCAAGCGAGGAAAGCCACGCGACGATGCAGGACAAGGGACGCAGCGAGTGCCGCCCGGCGGCGCGTTCCTCGCTGCGCATCGGCAGCCCCGACACGTCACGGCGCCATTGCATCGCTGCGCGGCTTTCCTCGCTGGCGCTTCGGGCTCAGAAAAAAACAAACCCGCTGGAGAGCTTCGACTCTTCGAGCGGGTTCACGGAACAGCGATGTTTCGGTCTAGCGGCGGGCGGGCTGCGCGGGGGTCGCCGGCTTGGCGACGGGAGTCGCCTGCTTCGGGGCGGCCATCATCTCGCGGCGGAGCTCCGCCTCGGCCTCGTACCAGTTCGTCTGGTCGCAGCCGTGCTGGCAGCCTCCCTGGCACCACTTGTCGTACGCGCGCATCGCCACCTTCTCCATCGGGACCGCAGTCGTGCTGGCGCCGGCGGGCTGCGTCGTGGTCGTCCCCTGCTTCGTGATGCTGGACATGTCGTCCCTCCCTGAATGAAAAATGCGGGTGGAACCTTTCCCCCCGAATCACGGCTCATTTCATCAGATCGCCCCACCCCCGGCAAGCACCTTTCCCGCAAATCGTCACGCCTCGACCAGCTCCGCGATCGTTCGGCCCACGCTCAGCGACGCCGTCGCGGCGGGCGACGGCGCGTTCAGCACATGGACCATCCGCTCGGCCTGCACGAAACGGAAGTCGTCGACGAGGTTGCCATTCGTGTCGAGCGCCTGCGCCCGCACCCCGGCGCCGAACGGGATCAGGTCGTCATACCCGACCGCAGGCAGCAGCCGCCGCAGCGCCGCGTGGAAGGCGCGCTTGTTGAACGATCGCCACAGTTCACCTGCGCCGGTGCGCCAGTATTTCGCGGCCATCTTCCAGAAGCCGGGATAGCCGAGCAACTCCGCCATGTCGCCCAGCGAAACCTGCGTGCGGCGGTAGCCTTCGCGCCGGAACGCCAGCACCGCGTTGGGGCCGGCTTCGATGTCGCCATGCACGGTTCGCGTGAAATGGACGCCGAGGAATGGCAGGCGCGGGTCGGGGACCGGGTAGATCAGCCCGTTGACGAGCCGGCGTGCTTCGGGCTTCAGCGCGTAGTACTCGCCCCGGAACGGCACGATCATCACGCCCGGTTCCAGGCCGCACAGCCGGGCGACGCGGTCGCACTGCAAGCCGCCGCAGTTGACGAGGAACTGGCACGGCAGCTCGCCCCCCGGCCAGCGAACCACCAGCCCGTCGCTGCGGCGCTCGACCTTGTCGACACGGGCGCCGGTGACGATCTCGCCCCCTTGCTGCACAATCAGCTCCGCCATCTTCCGAGCGACAGCGCCGTAGTCGGCGATCCCCGTCTCCGGCACATGCAGCCCGGCGATCCCAGCAACATGGGGTTCATAGTCGCGCAGCTCGCTGGCGTTCAAGCGGCGGATGCCCGACAGCCCGTTCGCCAGCCCGCGCCGATGCAACTCCTCCAGGGGCGCGACCTCTCGCTGCGAAACCGCGACGACGATTTTGCCGGTCCGCTGATGCGGGACGCCGTGCTTCGCGCAGAAGTCGAACATCGCCTCGCGGCCGACGGCGCAGTTGCGTGCGCGGGCGGAGCCTGGCTTGTAGTACAGCCCCGCGTGGATGACGCCGCTGTTGTGCCCGGTCTGGTGCTGCGCGACTTTCGTTTCCGCTTCGAGCACGACGACTTTGCCGCGCGGCGCCAGGTGCAGCGCGGTCGACAGGCCGACGATGCCGCCGCCGATGACGAGGAAACGGGTAGTGGAGTTGGCAGCGGATACAGTCGTCATCGATCAACCTGCATGTTTCACCGCTTACCCCCACCAATCGCGTTGCTCATGGTGGGGCTTGCCTTGCATTTTCTGCCCGCTGCCCGCTACCTCTTCAACACGTCGCGATGGACGCGGGCCACGTCCCACATGTAGTGGCCGATGCGGTGCTCGACCGCTTTTTCGAGATGTTCGAGGGCGGCCTTCTTCTCGCCGAGCAGGTCGTGGTAGATGCCGAGGTAGAGATGGGCGTAGAAGAGCTGCTGGTTCAGCGTTTTGGCGTCGGGGCTGCCGGCCTGGGCGGCCTTCATCACGTCGGCGGGCTGCAGGTCGCCTTCGAACAAGTCGTACACCTGGCGCATCGGCACGCGGCGGTCGTTGCCGATCTTGAGGATCGCCTTGCGCGCCTTGTCGACGCCGTCGGCCTTCGTCATGCACATGAAGCGCCAGACGGCGTTCTCCACATCGTTGCTGTCGAAGTCCTGGTAGCCCTCGAACTGCTGGCGTCCCTCGGCGTACATGGCTGCGTAGTAGTGCGCGATGCCGCGCTGCCAATGGCTGATCTTCGCCTTGGGGTTGAGCTCGATGAAGCGGTCGAAGTCCTTGACCGAGTCCTTGAAGGCGCCGAGCTTGAACTGGACGCAGCCGCGCTGATGCCAGGCGTCGGCCAGCTTGGGATCGATGGCGACGACCTGGCTGAAGTCGGCGAGCGATTCCTTGAATTGGCCGAGCATCTCGCGGGCGGCGCCGCGGACCTGCAAGGCGCCGAGGTGTTTCGGCTCCTTGTCGAGCACCGTGGTCGCGAGTTTGGCCGCCTGCTCGAACTTCCCCGCGCGAAGCGCCGCTTCCGCGTCGTCGAGCGCATCGCCCATGGGCAGGAAGGACAACAGCGTGCCAACGAGCAGAGCGCCGAGCATGAGCCAACTCCCGAAGGGCGTGCGAGGATCCCTGCGGATGTGTTAGCAAGCCCGCCAAGGGCTGGACAGGTGAGACGGGATTCGCGAAGAAGCCGCCCTTGATTTTGTAAGAAAAACGTGCTTGAATTCCTTACATGGACCAGCAGCGAAAGACATCTCGAAGCATCCACGCGAAGATCCTGGCGCGAATTCGCAGGCTCGGTCGCGGCGCCGTGCTCGTGCCTGGCGACTTCCTCGACCTTGGCAGCCGGCAGGCGGTCGATCTCACGCTGCACCGGCTCGCGAAGAAAGGGACGATCCGCCGCCTCGCGCGCGGCGTCTACGATTTCCCGAAATCGCACCCGGTGCTGGGCCTGCTTTCGCCAACCGCCGACACGGTCGCCCACGCACTGGCGGGTCGCGACCGGACCCGCATCCAGCCGGCGGGGGCGTACGCGGCCAACGTCCTCGGCCTGTCCGAGCAGGTCCCCGCGAAAGCGGTGTTCCTGACCGACGGCGCCAGCCGGACGGTGAAGGTCGGCGCCATGACGATCCAGCTCCGCCGCACGACGCCGCGCAACATGGCCGCCGCCGGCCGGCTGAGCGGCCTGGTCATCCAGGCGCTGCGCGAACTCGGCCGGGCCGACGTGACGCCCGCCCGGATCGCGCACCTGAAACGGACCCTGCCTGCGGACCAGCGCAGCACGCTGCGGAAGGATCTCGCGGTCGCGCCGGCCTGGATGCATCTCATTCTTCGCGATCTGGCGGAGCAGCCATGAAGCTGAAATTTCTCGAACTGCCCCCGGACGAACGGCAACTGTACCTGGAGCAAGCGAGGATCCCTGCGGATGTGTTAGCAAGCCCGCCGACGGATTGACAGGTGAGACGTC
>JAYSSW010000844.1:0-3117 GCA_043720335.1 Planctomycetia bacterium | reverse complement strand
GCCGACGCCGCAGGCGAGCAGCGGAGCGTGATGCGTCCGCGGCGAGGGGATGTGTCGCACGGCTCGCCGTTGGCGTCGGCGGAACCCGGCCCCTCACGCGGCTCGGCTCGCCTTCGTTCTCGTATCGTCGCGCGGGGCCGTTCCCTGCGCGAACGACGATATTCCGCGCTGGGCTTGGGCCGCGAACGGGTTACAATGGAAGGATGAATCCTCAGCGACTGCTGGGCTTTCGACATTGGACCAACATCAGATCGAAGGATGAATCCATGAATGCGCCCCAGGTGCCGCGTCGCACGTTCCTGGCCGGGGTCGGCTGCTCGATGGCGCTGCCTTGGCTGGAGTCGGTCCCGGTGTGGGGGTCGCAGGCGCCGGTCGCAACCGCGCCGAAGCGGTTCGCGGCGCTGTTCATGGGCAACGGCATCAGCCCGCCCCACTGGTGGGCGCGCGGCGCCGGCGCCGACATGGAGCTGAGCCGCAGCCTTCAGCCGCTCAACGCGCACAAAGCCAAGCTCAACGTCATCTCCGGCTTGTTCAACCGCAACGCCACCGGCGTCGGCATCCATCCCGGGCAGACCGGCAACGTCCTCTCCGGCGCCGCCCTCCAGCGCGGCTCCGTCCTGCGCGGCGGCACCAGCGTCGACCAGCTCCTCGCCGCACACTTCGAGGAGCAGACCGCCCAGCCCAGCCTCGTCCTCGGCTGCGAACAGCCCATCACCGGCTACCACGAAACCAACTTCTCGATGGCCTACAGCTCGCACATCTCCTGGCAGAACGCCAACTCCCCCGTGCCGATGGAGGTCTACCCCTCGCTCGCCTTCGACAGCCTGTTCGACAACCAAGGCAGCCGACGCAACCTCAGCATCCTCGACCGCGTCCGCGCCCAGGCGACCGACCTCAACCGTCAGGTCAGCAGCTCCGACCGCGTCCGGCTCGACGAGTACCTGGAGAGCGTGCGCGACGTGGAACGCCGCATCCAGCGGTCGCGCACGCAGAGCCAGTCGTCCACGATCGACCAGGCGACCGGCGCGATGCGCCGCCCCGCCAACGGGCTGCCGGAGGATTTGCGCGAGCACATGCGGCTGATGACCGACATCATCGCGCTGGCGTTCCAGACCGACAAGACGCGCGTCGCCACGCTGCTGATGTGCCGCGACCTGTCGGGGCTGTTCTACCCGTTCCTCGACGTGCGGACGGCCCACCATCCCACGTCGCACGAGGACGCCTCCGACGCCTACCAGCGCGTGACGCACTTCTACGTCAGCCAGGTGGCGCACCTGGCGAACCGCCTCGCGGCGATGCGCGAGGGAGATTCCACGGTGCTGGACAACTCGTGCCTGATGTTCGTGTCGAACATGTGGTCGGGCAGCCAGCACGACTCGCGCAAGCTGCCGGTGCTGCTGGTCGGCGGCCTCGGCGGCACGCTGCGGACGGGCCGCGTGCTCGACTACCTCGAGCGCGGCGACGACAACCGCAAGCTGTGCAGCCTGTACCTGTCGCTGCTGACGCGCATGGGCGTCCGCGCCGAGCGCTTCGGCGACGCGACGGCGCCGCTGGCGGGGCTGTAGCGGAAAGCGAACGCGAGTCGCATGGGCAGAAAGCAACCGCATGGCGGCGATTTCGTTGCAGGTGGCGCAGATCGTCCCGGCGACGCAGGCCGAGGGGCCGGGACGGCGCTTCGCGCTGTGGCTGCAAGGGTGCCCGCTGCGCTGCCCCGGCTGCTGCAACCCGGAGATGCTGCCGTTCGCCGGGGGCCGTGCCGTATCACTCGACGACATCGTCGAGCAACTGCACGCGGCGCATCGGCTGCACGGCCTCGAAGGGATCACGCTGCTCGGCGGCGAGCCGACCAGCCACGCCGCCGGAGTGGTTGAATTCGCACGGGCGGCCCATGCGCTCGGCCTGTCGGTGATGGTCTTCACCGGCCATCTTCTCGAAGATTTGCAGCTTTCACCTGACTCCGATGTGCGGGCGCTGATCGCCGAGACCGACATCCTCGTGGATGGCCCCTACGACCGCGACCAGCCCGAAACGACGCGGCGCTGGATCGGCTCGGCCAACCAGCGCGTCCACTTCCTGACGCCGCGCTGCGACGCCAATGATGTGCGCTGGAACGAGCGCAACACGCTCGAAATCCGCCTGCGCGACGGCGAGGTGACGGTCAACGGCTTCCCCGCGCCGCACGCCGCCGGCGTGTGGAAGCGCGGCGTTTAGCCGTTCGCCGACGGCGAGCGCGGACGTGGCGCACGTCGATGGTGTGGATCGCCGCGTGGCGCCCGTGTGCCAAGCGAGGGTTCCAATGCGTGTCGCCGCGCGTCGCCCGCGCTCCGCTGCGCGTCGCGGCTAAACGGTTCACCCCCGCAACCCTGCCGCCTGCATCAGCTTGTCGGTTTCGCGGTAGGCTTCGCGGACCCACTCGACGATCTGGTCGGGCTGCGGCGAATACTCCAGTTCGATACTCACCGCCCCGTCGATGCCGAGCGCCTTGATCTCGTGCAGGTACGGCAGGAAATCGACCACGCCCCGGCCCGGCGGCAGGTCGCCGTGGACCTTGCCGTCGCAGTCGCTCAGGTGGACGTGGATCGCCTTCCCCTTCAATCGCCTCAGCTCCGCCGGCGCGACGCCCGCCAGCACCAGGTGCGACACGTCGATGTTCGCCCGCACGGCCGGGTGCGCCACGTCGTCGATGAAGCGCACCATCGTGTCGACGTTGTTCAGCAGCGACAGCTTGAACGGCTCCAGCTCCAGCGCGATCTCCACCCCCAGGTCGGCGGCGTACTTGCCCAGCTCCTGGCAGTTCCGCACCGCCGTCGCCCACTGCTCGTGCGGCGGGATCACCTGGCGCTCCCAGATGTACTCGCCCAGCACCCGCAGCAGGTTCTTCGCGTTCAGCGCGCAGACCAGGTCAAGATACGCCCGGCAGCGCTGCAGGTGGAACCGCTGCACGCTCGGGTTGAAGTCGATCAATCCCGTCGCCACGCAGCAGACGCTGACGATCGGCAGCCCCGCCTTGTCGCACTCGCGGCGGATCAGCAGCTCCTCCTGCGTGTCCAGGTCGAGCGGGTCGGCGAAGATGTCGATCGTGTCGAAGCCGATCTCCTTGGTCGTGCGGATGCCGAA
>JAYSSW010000843.1:0-6569 GCA_043720335.1 Planctomycetia bacterium | reverse complement strand
CTCCTTCAGCAGCGGCAGGCCTCGGCCGCATTTGCAGCGCAGCGGCCCCAGCGTCACCTCGTCGCCGATCAGGTAGCGCACCAGCGGCATGCGGAAGTTCTGCAGCGTCGTGACCGCGACCCGGCCCGTCTCGCCGGGCTGGCACGGCTCGCCCGATTCGTCGAGCACCTCCAGCAGCACGTTCTCGGCGTGAACGTGCAGGCCCTCGCCCGACGGGCACGGCGACGCGAGGTAGCCCGCCTCCGCGCAGCTGTAGAGGTTGTGGACCGGCACGCCGAACCCGCTTTCGATCACTCGCCGCGCCTCCGGGGACA
The DNA here is from genome assembly GCA_043720335.1 of Planctomycetia bacterium. Taxonomy (GTDB): domain Bacteria; phylum Planctomycetota; class Planctomycetia; order Gemmatales; family Gemmataceae; genus JAYSSW01. Next base: position 6,255 of record JAYSSW010000843.1, on the reverse strand, counting down.
GCGTCTCGCCGATCGACTGGATCGCGCGCAGGCGGGGCAGCTTGCGGCCGTCCTGGAGCAGCAGGCGCGCCAGGCATTCGAGGTTGGCGGGGTAGCTCAGCAGGTAGTCGGCGTCGACGCGGAACAGCCAGTCGAGCTGGCTCGGCACGTCGACGGACAGGTCGAGGACATGGCAGGGGCCGGTCTCCAGCAAGGTGCACAGCGACACCAGCCACTGGGGCAGCGACACGCCGGCCATCAGCCGCTGCAGGTCCTCCCCCGTCCGCGCCGTGGAGCGGATGATGGCCAGGCTGGCGGTCATGTCGAAGCCGCACCACACGAGGTCGCGCAGGAACAGCGTCAGCCACCACATCTCGACGCGATCGGTCTGCAGCACGCGCAGCGGCACTCCGGAGCTGCCCGACGTCTTCGCGTCGCCGCTCGCGATCATTCCCGCAGGGAGCAGCTTCGCTTCCAGGGCCTCGGCGTTCTCCTTGACCAGCCGCCGTTCCAGCAAGGGCAGCCGCCGGAAGTCAGCAAGAGACCGGACCTCGCTGGGATCGAAGTTCATCTCGTCGAAAATCCGCCGGTAGAACGGCACCTGCTCGCGGCAGTGCGTCAGCAGCGTCCGCGCCTGCGCGAGCTGCAACCGCTCGACCTCGTCGTGCGGCAGCCACTGCGTGCGGTCGAGTTCCTGGTACGCCGTCCAGATCGCCGCCATGTCGGGGGTAGGCAGCGGCGGCCAGGCGTTGCCCGGCAGCGACCGCACCGGGACCGCTGGATTCGGCGCAGCGAATATCACCGAGCGTGCGAGGGGAGCAGCGGACGACAAGTGAACGTCTCGCGCGAGTGGCGCGGGGATCGCGCTCAGGAGCGTCGGCTGTTTGCCGCTGCGCGTCAGCGCGAGCCGAGGCACGACTTCCATTTTCAGCCGCATCGATGAGCCAAGCAGCGCCAACAGTTTCTCGTGCAGGTCTTCGCCAAGCGCCGCCGACCAGCTCCGCCCAACGACGAGGCGCAGCGTGATCGATTCCGGCGACGCTTGGATGAACTGATGCTGCCAAACCGCGTCGAACGCCTCGACCAGCGCGGACGCCTCCCGCGCCGCGACGCTGCTGCCGTCGCTTCGCACCAGTCGCGGCCAGCGCGGCCCGTGCAGCGCGGCGAGCAGTGGCAGGCCTCGGCTGCACGAGCAGGGTTGCGGCGCCAGCGTCGCTTCGTCGCCAAGCTCGTAGCGGACGAGCGGGCACAGGAAATTGCGCAGCGACGTGACGACGACGCGTCCCGTTTCGCCCGGCCCGCACGGTTGGTCGTTCTCGTCCAGCACTTCGACGATCGCGTTCTCAGCGTGCAGGTGCAGCCCGGCGCCGCTGGGGCAGGTGAACGCGAGCGGGCCGATCTCGGCGCAGCAGGCACGGTCGACAACCGGGACGCCGAACACGGCCGAAACCAGTCTGCGGGTGATTTCGCTCAACGGCGCGGACTCACTCTGGACCGCTTGCAGGCTGGGCAGCGACATTCCTTCCTCGTGCGCCAGGCACGCCAGCGCCCGCAACGCCTGCGGCGGCGCGACGAGGAAGTTCGGCTGGATGCGCAGTAGCCAGGCCCACCTGTCGCGCAGGTTGGCGTCGATCCGCATCGCGTGGGCGGGGCCGGTACGCAGCAGACCTGCCAGCGGCGGCAGCCAGTTCGGCGACGAAGGCAGGACCGCCATCGGCGCCTCCGAAGGATGCCCGACGCGCAGCGTGGCCAGCGTGCCGCCCGGATCGGCGCCGCTCCACGCCAGGTCGCGCAGCGCGCCCGCGAACCACCAGAGCTGCGTCAGGTTCGTCTGCGGGATCGGCAGCCCGGTTTCCGAAGTCACGTTGACGCCGGCCGCGACCATTCCGCGCGGAACCGTTTGTGCGCGGAACGCCTCCGGCTCCGCGAGCAGCTCCGCTCGCGTCAGCAAGGGCAGCCGCCGCAGGTCGTGCATCGTCTGCACGGCCGCCGGGACGATGCCCGCTTCGCCAAGCTTCGCGCGATGGTGCGGGACGTAGGCGACCGCGTGGGCCAGCACCTGGCGCATTTGGACGAGTTGCAGCCGTTCCAACTCCGCCGGCGCGAGAAACTGCGTTGTCTCCAAACTTTGGCAGGTCGACCAAAGCAAGGTGAGCGATTCGTCAGGCAGGAAAGGCCAGGTGGCGCCTGCCAGGCTTCGCAGGGACTGTCGCATCGGACCTCCTTCGATGATCGCCGCGTAGTTCCGCCGCTGCATCGTCCGAGCCTGAGCGCCGAGCGAAGGAAGCCCCGCGCGAAGTCGTCGCATGGTTCCCCTTCGCTTGGCGCTCAGGCTCGGACGAAACAGAACCTTCCCTCGGGACGTGGGACTGCGGTTTCCTTTCTCACTGCGTCTTTCTCTGCCTTTTCCTCTGCGATTCTGCTGCGTCTCTGCGGTTAGCTCTTCCCATCTATCATTCACGGCAGATGAATGATCGGCGGCATGCCCGCGTCGAGCGCGACGACTTCGCCGATGTAGGCGGCTTCAGGACAGCCGGCGGCGCGGATCTCCGCCAACACCACGTCGGCCTGTCCCGGCTTGATCCCCGCGAGCAGGCCGCCCGCGGTCTGCGGGTCGAACAGCCACGCGGGCAGCGGGGCCGAGTTGTTGATTCGTTCACCCATCTTGGCGTTGTCGCGGTGCAGCGAGCTGAGGATCCCTTGCGCCACCACCTCCGCGAAGCCGGCGTAGCGAGGCGCCGCATTGGAGTCGAGCCGTGCGGAAACCTGGCTGCCGTCGATCATCTCGAGCAGATGCCCCGCCAGCCCGAAGCCGGTGACATCGGTGCAAGCTCGGACGCCGTGCCGCGCCAGCACCTGGGCGGGGGGGCCGTTCGAGAGCAGCATCGTTCGCGTCAGCTTCTCGAACCAGTCGCCCCGGCAGGCTCCTCGCATCCAGGCAGCCAACAGCGCGCCGCTGCCGAGCGGCTTCGTCAGCAGCAATCGGTCTCCGGGCTGCAGCGCGCTTTTCTGGAACAGCCGGTCTTCTTCGGCGTGGCCCGTGACCGCGAAGCCGAGCGCGAGTTCGCTTCCTTCGGTGGTGTGTCCGCCCGCCAGCACCACGCCTGCTTCCTTGAGCGAACGGACGGCGCCCGACAGCAGCTCGAAAAGCATCGCCTCCTGCACGGGGCCGCGCGCGTACGGCAAGGTTGCGATGGCGAGCGCGGTGAAGGGGCGTGCGTTCATCGCGTAGAGGTCGCTGACCGAGTTCAGCGCAGCGATGCGGCCGAACAGGTACGGGTCGTCGACGAACGCCTTGAAGTAGTCGACCGTCTGCACCTCGACGAGCCGCTGCGGATCGTCGCCGAACAGTTCGGGCTTCGTGCGGTAGACCGAGGCGTCCTCGCCCGCCTTGCAGCCGAGCAGCACGCGCGGGTCGTCGGCGACCTCGATGCGTTTGAGCACGGCGGAGAGCACGTCGCTGGAGACCTTGTTGCCGCACCCGCCGCAGCGCATCGCGGGAGATTTGTCATCGGTGACGGTTGGCGGATCGACGGTGTGCATGGCGATCCAGGCGCGGTCGATGCGGTCCTTCAGCCGCCGCGCCCAGCGGCTTTTCCAGACGAACGGCCCGTAGCGGAAGACGGCTTCGCCATCGGAGGTGTTGAGCAGGCACAGGTAGAGGCTCTGGGGCCGGAACGCCTTCAACGGCTTCTCCTGGAGGAAGCGTTGCACATTGTCGAACAGCACGCCACCCTGCCGCACGGCGTAGACGCCGTTCTTGGGCAGGTCGGGGCGGGAGACCAGTTCGATGCAGTCGCCGGTGCCGAACACCGCCGGATCGGAGAGCGATTGCAGCGTGTCGTTCACCTGCAGGAAGCCCGCCGCGTTCACTTTCAAGCCGCTGGTTAGCAGGATCGCGTGCGGGGCGGCGTCGGTCGCCCAGAGGACCGCGTCGCAGGGAAGACGTTCGCCGCCGGCGAGTCGCAGGCTGGTTTCGCCGCCGCCGACGACCCGCGTGCTGAGCCGCACGGCGATGCCGCGCTCCTGCATCGACGCGTGGAAGACGCGCCCCGCTTTCGCCGGGAATTGCGACAGCAAGCCGGCGTCGCCGTGCAGCATCGTCATGCGGAAGCCGGGGACGCCGTCGAAGCGCTTGCGGATGGCGAGCGTCAATTCGCCGCCGCTCGCGCCGCCGCCGACGACGGCGAGATGGAACGGCCGAGGCGTGTGTTGAAGTTGCTTCTGCAACACGTCGAGTCGCTCGATCAATCCATCCAGCGGGCGCATCCGCCAGGAAGTCGGCAGCGATTCCATGCCAGCCGGGCACGACGGCAGCGAGCCGAGGCCGAGCGAAAGCACGTCGTAGCTCAGCTCCGTGCGATCCGCGAACAACACCCGGCGCAGGGCCGTGTCCAGCTTTTCCGCCCGGCTCATCACCAAGCGCACGCCCGACGCGCGGCACAGCCGAACCAGGTCGATGGTGATCTCGTCCCGCGTGTAGGCGCCGCCGAGGTGCCCCGGCACCATCGCGGAGTACGGAACCGTCGCCGACTCGTTCACCAAGGTCACCGCCACGCCTGGCAGCGGCTTCATCGCGAGCGTCTTCACGAAGCGCAGGTGCGCGTTCCCCGCCCCGACCAGGACGACGTTCTTCTCGATCGGCACCGGGGTGGAGGCTTGCATGGATCGCCCTGGAGTGTCGGTTCGTGCCCTTCGTCGCTGCGGCTCCGTCCGCCACCCGATGCGGGGCGCGGGGTTATCCATTGCGTGGCGGGGCCAGTATCATGCTAGCAACCGTCGCATACGCGACCGCATTTCTGGGCTGCCTCGCCCGTTTTTCTGAGGATCCTCCGCATGAATGCTGCGCATCGTTTCGCGGGCCTGCTGCTGTTCGCCTGCGCTTCCCTCGGCGTCGTCTCGGCCGAGGACTGGCCCGGCTTCCGCGGCTCGCGCGGCGGCGTCTCCGACGACAAGGACCTGCCCGTCCAGTGGACCAAGGACAACATCCTCTGGAAAATGAAACTCCCCGGCGTCGGCACCTCCAGCCCCATCACCCACGGCGACAAGATCTACCTCACCGCCTACGTCGGCTACGGCGCCGAGATCACCAAGGGCTTCAGCGGCGGCAAGGGTGGCAAGGGCGGCGGCAAAGGCGGCGCGGGCGCCCCCGCCGGCGACCAGAAGAAGCTCGTCCTCCTTCTCCTCTGCTACGACGCCGCCAAGGGCGATCTCGACTGGAAAGCCGAGATCGAGCCGAAACTCCCCGAAGTCCCCTTCACCGGCTTCATCCGCGAGCACGGCTACGCCTCCAGCACCCCCGTCACCGACGGCGAGAACCTCTTCGTCTTCTTCGGCAAGACCGGCGTCCTCGCCTTCGACCTGAAGGGCAAGCAGCTCTGGCAGGCCGACGTCGGCTCCAAGACCGACCAATGGGGCTCGGCCACCAGCCCCCTCGTCTACAAGAACCTCGTCATCGTCAACGCCTGCGTCGAAAGCGGCTCCCTCGTCGCCCTCGACAAGACCAGCGGCAAGGAAGTCTGGCGCAAGAAGGGCATCGCCAAGTGCTGGGTCTCGCCCATGCTCGCTGAAACGAAGGACGGCAAGCACGAGCTGGTCATGAACCTGCCCGGCATGATCGTCGCCTACGACCCCGCCACCGGCGACGAACTCTGGAACTGCACCGGCATCGGCGGCGGCGGGCAGGGGGGCTACACTGGCGCCACCCCCGTCGCGCGCGACGGCGTCGTCTACGTCATGGGCGGCGGCGGCCCCGGCGCGACGCCGACCTCGATGGCGATCAAGACCGGCGGCAAAGGCGACGTCACCGCCACCCACCTCCTCTGGAAACAGAAGGCCGGCGCCAACACCTGCTCCCCCGTCCTCTCCGGCGACTCCCTCGTCTGGGTCAACGGCACCGTCACCTCGATCAACCGCGCCGACGGCAAGATCGCCTATCAGGAACGCCTCTACGGCGCCAAGGGGGAGTACGTCTCCGCCGTCGCGGCCGGCGACAAGATCTTCGCCCTGACCCGCACCGAGGGACTTTTCGTCCTGGCCGGCGGCGCCAAATTCGAGAAGCTGTCGCACTACGACTTCGACGGCGACACCAGCATCTTCAACGCCAGCCCCGCCATCAGCAACAACCGCATCTACCTCCGCTCCAACGAGTACCTGTACTGCGTCGGCAAGAAGTAGCGAAGTACGGGTGAACGTTTGCAACGGCGAGCGGCGCGGCGTGAGCCCGCCGTGAAAACGGTCGAAGGATGTTGGGCGCGGTCAACGAGCCTCCGCACG
>JAYSSW010000842.1:0-6575 GCA_043720335.1 Planctomycetia bacterium | reverse complement strand
GGGTCGGCGTACTTCTCGCCGCGCCATGGTGCGGCGAGTGGGGCGCCGACCCCGCCAGGACACGCGGGCGCTCCAACCCGAATCCAATGTCCGGAGTCGGAATCGTCGCGAGGGGCCAGCCACGCCTTGCCGGTCGTGGCTGTGAATGCCGCCCTGTCAAAGATCGCTAGCGCCCGAACAGGCGCAGCGAGTTGAAGAAGACGCGCTGGTTCTCCTGCGGCAGCGCCGCCTCATTGGCGGCGATGACCTGCATGGCGTAGGCGCGCCGCGCCCACACGAAGAGGCGGAGGCGGATGAAGCCGAGCGTCGGCGACTCGATGTCGGCTTCGATGCCCGGCACGCTGTCGGCGACGATCCTCTCCTTGCGGACGACTTTGGCGTTGGGGGAGGGATCCCAGCCTAGGACCGACTCTTCGAGGAACTTGCCCTCGTCGAACGCGTCGGCTTTGCCGGGCGGGAACAGGTCGTCGCAGGAGACGCCGTACCAGGCGCTCTTGTAGAGGCTCCAGTAGGCCCGGCGGTTCACCTCCCCCACCGGGGTCCAGGCCCTCACGTTCTGCAGCGTCGCGGAAGCGGGGAACTTCACGCGGAAGTTCTGCGACTTGAACCACTCCGTCTGCCAGTCGGGCTTGTTCGGGTCGTGCGGCTTGTTGAAGACGGCGCCGAACAACAGCACGGTCGGGACGAGGATGATCGCCAGCAGGGGGACGTTGAGCAGGGCGGCGGCCTTGACCTTCCAGCGGCGGTCGGCGCTGGAAACCCCTTTGCCGACCAGGTACTCGATGAGCCACCACAGGGCGAGCAGTTGAAGCGGCCAGAGCAGCAGCCCGATGATGGTGGTGCGCAGCAGCCGGTCGACGTTCTGGTTGATCGGCAGGCGGTCCTCCTGTTCCGCGCGCAGCTCCTCGATCGCTTCGGGCGTGGTGAAGGCGGTCTGCTCGATCGCCTCGGCCTCCTCGCGCTCCTGGGTGACGCGTTGGTGCTGGGCGAGCAGGAACTCGGCCCGCTCCAGGTGCCAGGGGGCGACCTGCAGCTTGATCCCCCCCAGCGCGAAGCCCAGGCTCCAGTCGACCGAGACCGTCTCCTCGTCGGTCATCACGACCGGGATGTCGTTCTCCTCGAGGTAGTTGCGCGCCAGCGACGCCTGGATCGGGTCGGCGTAGGTCGCGACGGTGACCGAGGTACTGCTGCTCATGGTCCGCCTTTCGTGGCAGGGGGAATCTCCGCTCCCCTCCATTGTGCGAAACACGCGGCGGCCCGGCGAGCCAAGGCGACCGCCTCCACTCGTCGGAACGCCGCATGGACCAACGAAAACAGGAGGCTTTCGCCTCCTGTCCGCGTCGATGGCCCTGGCTCGCCGCGATCTAGCCCCGGCGGGTGGTGAAGTGGCCGGGCGTCACCAGCACACGCTGGTTGACCGAGTTGTAGTGGCCGGGCGTGACAAGGACCCGCTGGTTGACCGAGTTGTAGTGGCCGGGCGTCACGATGGCGGTGCGGTAGCTGGTGTACGCCTTGCCGCAGTGGTCGTAGCAGGTGTAGGGCTGCTGGCAGGTCACCGGCTCGCACCACACCTTGCGGCACACCGTCTGGTACACCGGCTCGCACCAGACCTTCTGACAAACCGTCTGGTACACCGGCTCGCACCACACGCGGACATGGCCGGGGGCACAGTAGGGGTCGTTCGCTTTCGCCTCGCTTGCACCAGCCATCAGGCTGGCCAGGATCGCCGCGATTCCGCTCATCTTCAGGACGTTGATGGACATGGCAGGTTTCTTTCTTCTTGTTGGTTGGTCGTTTGTTTCCAAGCTTCGTGCCAAAGGAACGCCCCGCAGCGTGCGTCTTGCGCGGGAATAAAGCAGCGAGAAGGAGCAGCCCCCACTCACCCCCAGGAATCGCTTCGCTCATCCTGGGGCTTGCCAACGCTTCCCCTTCCTTTTCGTATCCTGACCCTTCCTCAACCCCGAGGGAAACGATGCTGCACCGCACGAATTGGCCTGAGCTGCGCGACCAGATCGTCGGCTACGACGGCGGCGACACGTCGCCACGCCGCTATCCGGGCTATCCGGCGTGGCCCTTGAAGCGGGTGCGGTCCAGGCTCTGGCCCAGCCTGGACGCGGTGCTGCGACGGCGCCGCTCGACGACGCGCTTCGCCGACGGCCTGCCGTCGCTGCGCGTGCTGAGCCGGCTGCTGCAGTTCAGCCACGCGGTCCACGCCGGCCACGGGCGCGGGCCGACGCCGTCGGCGGGCTGCTTGCAGGGGCTGGAATTGTACCTGGTCCAGCCGCGCGGAACCTGGCTCCCCGCCGGCGCCTACCACTACGACCGCGTCGGCCACCTACTATCGCAGATCACGCCCGACGCCGACGGCTGGCGGCCGATGATTCCGTCCCTGGCGGGCATCGACGGCGAGCCGCTGCTGTGCGTGCTGGTCGGCGACCTGGAGCGCGTCCGCGCGAAGTACGGCGACCGGGCCGAGACGTTCCTGCTGCTCGAAGCAGGCCACCTGATGCAGAACCTGTGCCTGCTGTCGGCGAGCCTGGGGCTGGCCGTCACGCCGCTCGGGGCCTTCTTCGAGCGCGACCTCGCCTGTCGTTTGCAGCTGCCCGCCGGCGACCGCGTCCTCTACGCCGCCGCGTTGGGCGTGCCTTTCTCGTCCCCCTGAAAAATCCCGCGCGAATTGCGTCGAATCCCGTGGAGTTGCGCACCGGCGCGGATAGAATTCGTCTTTCCCCACCAGGACGGCCCCCACTTTCTCGATTCGGAGGACGGTTCCCGTGAGCGACAAGAAGATCAACATGGCCCTGGTCGGCCTGGCCTTCGGCGCCGAGTTCATCCCCATCTACAAGAACCATCCCAACGCGAATTTGTACGCGCTGTGCCAGCGCACCCGCAGCAAGCTCGACGAGATCGGCGACAAAGCGAGTGTCGCTACGCGCTACACCAGCTACGAGGAGCTGCTGCGCGACCCGAAGGTCGACGCCGTCCACATCAACTCGCCGATCCCCGACCACGCCCCGCAGACGATCGCAGCTCTCAAAGCCGGCAAGCACGTCATGTGCACGGTGCCGATGGCGACGACCATCGAGGAGTGCGAGCAGATCGTGAAGCTGGTGAAGGAGACCGGGCTGAAGTACATGATGGCCGAGACGGTCGTCTACTCGCGCGAGTTTTTGTTCATCAAGGAGATGCATGACAAGGGGGAGCTGGGCAAGATCCAGTACATGGCCGCGTCGCACCCGCAGGACATGGACGGCTGGCCGGCGTACTGGGAGGCGATGATCCCGATGCACTACGCCACCCACGTCGTCAGCCCCGTGCTCGGCCTGGTCAACGGCCGGGCGGAGACCGTGTCGTGCTTCGGGTCGGGCGCGGTGCGCGAGGACATCCGCAGGAAGTCGGGCAACCCGTTCGCCGTCGAGTCGTGCCACCTCAAGATCAAGGACTCCGACATCGCCGCCCACATCTGGCGCTTCCTCTACGACACCGCTCGCCAGTACCGCGAGAGCTTCGACGTGTACGGCACGAAGAAGAGCTTCGAGTGGACGCTGGTGGAAGGCGAGGAGCACGTGCTGCACACGGCGAAGAAGCCGGAGCACGAGATCGCGTCGAAGGTGAAGATCCCCGACTACGCGCACCTGCTGCCCAAGCCGATCCAGCAGTTCACGCAGTCGATCCAGGACGCGGAGCACCTGTCGTTCATCCAGGGGGGAGGCCACGGCGGCTCGCACCCGCACCTGGTCAACGAGTTCCTGGCCGCGCTGGTGCAGGACCGCGACCCGTGGCCGAACGCCGTGCAGTCCGCGAACTGGACCTGCGTCGGCATCTGCGCCCACCAGTCCGCAATGAAGGGGGGCGAGGTCGTCCGCCTGCCGGAGTTCACGCTGGCGTAGCCGGGATGGCGTCGCTGAGCCCGAAGCGCCAGCGAGGCAGCACGCGCGACGACTCGGCGCCAAGGGCCCGGCGACTCGCGCAGCGAGAGCCGCCCCTCGCTCGCGCGTCGGCGAACGGGACACGCTGCACTTCGCACCGTCGCGCGTGGCGGCCTCGCTGGCGCTTCGGGCTCAGGGGAAAACGTCGAAGCGACAACAAGGCGTCGCGCGGTACCATGAACCAAGCACGGTTCATTCATGAAATCGAGAGGCTTCCATGCAGACCTACACCGCCGTGATCGAACGCTGCGCGGACACTGGCTTGTTCGTCGGCTACATCCCCGGCTTCCCCGGCGCTCATTCGCAGGGGGAAACCCTCGACGAACTGCAGAGCAACTTGGCCGAAGTCGTCGCGATGCTGCGCGAAGACGGAGAACCCGTGCTGCAATCGGAATTCATCGGCACCCAAACCGTGCAGGTTGCCTGACCATGTCCCATCTGCCGGTGCTGAAACCGCAAGAAGTTGTGTCATGCCTCGAAGCGCTCGGTTTCGTCGAAGTGCGACAACGAGGCTCGCACAAGCAATTCCGCCATCCTGATGGTCGGGGAACCACCGTGCCGTTCCACAAAGGGCGTGATATTTCCCCGGTGCTGCTGCGCAGAATCGCCCGCGACATCGGCGTCACGGTTGAGGTTCTTGTCGCTGCCAAGTGATAGGTCGTTCATATCGCATACCCCTGAGCCCGAAGCGCCAGCGAGGCAGCACGCGCGACGGCGCGAAGTCCATGGCCCGGCGACTCGCGCAGCGAGAGCCGCGCCTCGCTCGCGCATCGGCGAACGGGACACGCCGCACTTCGCACCGTCGCGCGTGGCGGCCTCGCTGGCGCTTCGGGCTCAGCGAAAAGTGCCGGTCGCGCCGGCGCCGTTTCGCCGCTTTTCCCCGCTTCCGGCGTCTCGCCTTCGCCCGCGCTGCTACACTAGCTGGGGTGCGCTCTTTCCTAACACACACTGCGGGTTCCCATGGCTTCCGCCGACACCAGTTTGACCGAAGTCTTCTCGATGCTGTTCCAGGCCCACCCCTGGCACGGCGTGTCGATGGGGGACAACGCCCCGGAGGTCGTCAACGCCTTCATCGAACTGGTCCCGCGCGACACCGTGAAGTACGAGCTTGACAAGCAGGCAGGCCACCTCCGCCTCGACCGCCCGCAGCGCTACTCGTCGATGTGCCCCACGCCGTACGGGTTCATTCCGCAGACCTACTGCGGCGACGCCGTCGGCCAGCTCTGCGCCCGCCGCGTCGGCATCGACGGCGTGCGCGGCGACTGCGACCCGATGGACATCTGCATCCTCACCGAGAAGACGATGATGCACGGCAGCTTCTTCGTCCGCGCCCGCCCCATCGGCGGCTTCCGCATGATCGACGGCGTCGAAGCCGACGACAAGATCATCGCCGTGCTCGACAGCGACGTCGCCTACGGCCACATCAAGGATCTGGCCGAGTGCCCGCAGGGGCTGGTCGACCGCTTGCGCCACTACTTCCTGACGTACAAGCAGCTCCCCAACGAGGCGTACCGCCGCGTGCAGATCGCCGAAACGTACAACCGCGCGGGCGCGCTGGAAGCGATCCAGGCCAGCGTCGAGGACTACCAGGCGAAGTTCGGCACCCTGGAGAACCGCCTCAGCGAGTTGAAACGCCTGCTGCGCGAGTAGGCGAACGTTTAGCCGCGACGCGCAGCGGAGCGCGGGCGACGCGCGATGACGAAGCTTTGCCAGCGCCACTCCAGGTGGCGCCGGTCGCGTCGTTCAACCCGTACTGGGACCAGCAGGACCGCACGTTCGAGGATCCCGACGGGTATCGTGTCGTCCTCCAGAATGCGGCATGGAACGCGGAGCCGGGGAACGAGGCAACCTCTCCCGGTCTCCCGGTCTCGCCGCTCACCCCTCGCGGCGCGGCGGCTTCACGCGGTTCAGCATCTTCGCGATGACGCGGTCCTGCAGGCCGCGCGGCATCAGGGCCAGGATTCGGCTGCGCCAGCGCATGCCACGCGGGAACATGTGGTACGCCGCCTTCACGCGGATCGCCCAGACGATCTCGCGCGCCGCTTCGTCCACCTCCATCAGATGGTCCAGCTTCCCCTGCAGCGGCGCCGTCATCGGCGTGCGCACCCAGCCGGGGCACACCGTCGTCACGGCGATGCCCAGCGGCTTCAGCTCCACGCGCAGCCCGTCCATGATCGCGTTGACCCCCGCCTTCGACGCGCAGTACGCCAGCATCTTCGGCAGGCCGCGCACCGACGCGACGCTGGAGATCGCCACCAGCTGCCCGCGGCGCCGCTGCACCATGCCGGGCAGCACCGCAGCGATGCTGTGCGACACGCCGAGCAGGTTCACGTTCAGCACCTTGGTCATGTCGTCGGCGCGGTAGTCCAGCCCGCTCGTCTCGATGCCGATCCCCGCGCTGGCGACCAGCAAATCAACCGGCCCCAGCTGCGCTTCCAGCCCGCGAACCGCATCTTGCAAAGCTGCCGCGTCGGTCACGTCGCCGACGGCCCAGGCGCAGCGATGCCCCGCCGCGTGCAGCTCAGTAGCCAAACTTCTCAAAGGCTCGGCGTGCAGGTCGAGCGCGGCGATGGCGTAGCCCAGCGGCGGCAGCGCTAACGCCAGCGCCCGCCCGATGCCGCTCCCCGCCCCGGTGATCAACGCGAC
>JAYSSW010000841.1:0-14209 GCA_043720335.1 Planctomycetia bacterium | reverse complement strand
CTTGGGGACGATGGACGCCTACTGGCGGGCATCAAACTACCTCTCCGTCGGCCAGATCTACCTGCTCGACAACCCCCTGCTCAGGGAGCCGCTCCGGCGCGAGCACGTCAAGCCGCGGCTGCTCGGCCACTGGGGCACGTCGCCGGGGCTGAATCTGCTCTACGTCCACCTCAATCGGGTTATCGCGGCGCATGATCTGGACGTACTATTCATCACCGGCCCCGGGCACGGCGGGCCCTCGCTCGTCGCCCACGCCTACCTCGAGGGCACGTACACCGAGGTGTATCCGCACGTCACCTGCGACCGGGCGGGAATGCAGAAGCTGTTCAAGCAGTTCAGCTTCCCCGGCGGCATCCCCAGCCACGTCGCCCCGGAGACGCCCGGCAGCATCCACGAAGGGGGCGAGCTGGGCTACTCGCTGTCGCACGCCTTCGGCGCCGCCTTCGACAACCCCGACCTCCTCGTCGCCTGCGTCGTCGGCGACGGCGAAGCCGAGACCGGCCCGCTCGCCACCGGCTGGCATGGCAACAAGTTCCTCAACCCCGCCCGCGACGGCTGCGTCCTGCCCATCCTCCATCTCAACGGCTACAAGATCGCCAACCCCTGCTTCCTCGCCCGCATCCCCAAGGACGAACTTCAAAAGCTGTTCGAGGGGCTTGGCTACAAGCCCTACTTCGTCGAAGGCCACGATCCGGAAGCGGTCCATCAGCAACTCGCGGGAGTGCTCGACACGATTGTCACGGAGATCAAGCAGATCCAGCACGACGCCCGCGTGAACAAGAACCTGAAGCGCCCCGCTTGGCCGATGATCGTGTTCCGCACGCCGAAGGGCTGGACCTGCCCGGCGGAGATCGACGGCAAGAAGTGCGAGGACTACTGGCGCAGCCATCAGGTGCCGATGGGCGACATGGACAAGCCCGACCACGTCAGAATTCTCGAACAGTGGATGAAGAGCTACCGCCCGGACGAGCTGTTCGACGCCGAGGGCAAGCTGCGGGCGGAGCTGGCCGAGCTGGCGCCGAAGGGACATCGCCGCATGAGCGACAACCCGCACGCCAACGGCGGCCTGCTGCTGCGCGACCTGAAGATGCCCGACTTCCGCTCCTGCGCTGTCGCTGTCCCAAGCCCCGGAGCCACGAACGCCGAATCGACGCGCGAGATGGGCCGGTTCCTGCGCGACGTGATGAAGGCGAACCTGGCGAGCGAGAATTTCCGCCTGTTCAGCCCGGACGAGAACAACTCGAACCGCTGGCAGGACGTGCTGGAAGTCACGAACCGCTGCTCGATGACCGAGATCTACCCGGAGGACGACCATCTGTCGCCCGACGGCCGGGTGATGGAAGTCCTCAGCGAGCACCAGTGCCAGGGCTGGCTGGAAGGCTACCTGCTGACCGGCAGGCACGGCTTCTTCTCGTGCTACGAGGCGTTCATCCACATCATCGACTCGATGTTCAACCAGCACGCGAAGTGGCTGAAGGTGTGCAACCACATCCCCTGGCGGCGTTCGGTCGCGTCGCTCAACTACCTGCTCAGCTCGCACGTTTGGCGGCAGGACCACAACGGCCTCAGCCACCAGGATCCGGGCTTCCTCGACCACGTCGTCAACAAGAAAGCGGAGGTGGTGCGCGTCTACCTGCCGCCGGACGCGAACACGCTGCTGTCGGTGACGGACCACTGCCTGCGCAGCCGGAACTACGTGAACGTGGTTGTCGCCGGGAAGCAGCCGGCGCCGCAGTGGCTGACGATGGAGCAGGCGATCAAGCATTGTGCTGCGGGGCTGGGGATCTGGGACTGGGCCTCGAACGACCAGGGCTGCGAGCCGGACGTGGTGATGGCGTGCTGCGGCGACGTGCCGACGCTGGAGACGCTGGCCGCCGTCGAGATGCTGCGCGAGCACCTGCCCGACTTGAAGGTTCGCGTCGTCAACGTGGTGAACCTGATGAAGCTGCAGCCGCCGAGCGAGCATCCGCACGGCCTGGCCGACCGCGACTTCGACGCGCTCTTCACCAAGGACAAGCCGATCATCTTCGCGTTCCACGGCTACCCGACGCTGATCCATCGGCTGACCTACCGCCGAACCAACCACAAGAACCTGCACGTGCGCGGCTACAAGGAGAACGGCACGACCACGACGCCGTTCGACATGTGCGTGCTCAACGACCTCGACCGCTACCACCTGGTCGAGGACGTGATCGACCGCCTGCCGCAGCTCGGCGCCCGTGCGGCGTATTTCAAGCAGGCGATCCACGACAAGCTGATCGAGCACAAGCAGCACATCGAGGAGCACGGTGACGACCTGCCGGAGATCGCCAACTGGCGCTGGGGGGCGAAGGGCAAGGCGGGCGCGAAGCCCACGTCGACCGCCGGCGACAACGTTTAGCGTTTCGTCGCACGCCACCGGGTGGATTTACCAAGCCGCTCCCCTGGGGAGCGGCATTCCTGTTTCACCGATAAAGTACATACCGCCCATGTTCGTTGTGAGTCGTTTCGGCTTCGCCGGGGGCTGTGTCTCAGCAGGAGTCACGGCGCTCGCACAAGGGCCTCGACTTCCTTTCGGAGCCTGGTCCATTCATCGCGCTCGGCGCCGCTCAGGCCGCTGGGGACGGCCGCGCCTGCGGCGTCGAGCGCGACGAGGGCGGCGGGACGCTGCTGAGACTCGTGGTAGGCGAGGGCGAGATGGAGCTGCTGGAAGCCCGCAAGTACGCCCGCGTCGGTTTTCTCAAGCAGCGCGATCCCTTCGCGGGTGCGGCGCAGCTTGATCTGGGCAATGCCGAGCAACGTGGCGGCTTCCGCGTCGGGGCGGTCGTGGCCGGCCAGGGGAGCCAGCAGGCGGTGTGCGCGTGCGGCGTCGTGGCGGTCGCGGCTGCCGACCAGGCATTGGCGCGCCAAAGCGAGGGCGGCTTCCACGTGGTCGGGCATGAGATCAAGGGCGTGCTGCCAGTCGTCCAGGGCGGCCTGGGTGTTCTGGTTGAGCCGATGGTAGCTCCCGCGCAGCACGAGGAGGTCGGCTCGCGTTTTGATGGACGCATCGGGCAGAAGCTCGTGGATCGCCTGACCCATGTTGAAAGCCGCGTCGGAGTACTGCTTGCGCAGCGATTCCCACTGGGCAAGGCTCTTCCATTTCGTGGCCCATTGGCTGGGCGCAGGCAGGTCCGCGCCGCGCTCGACGCGCACTTCTCCCAGCGGAGGAGCGGAAGCGGCTGGGGATTCGGCAAGGCTGCTCCCGGTCAGCCCCAGTTCCTTGAGCTGGGCGCTCAGCGCGGCGAGATTCCAGACGCTGACGTTCGTGCCCCCGACGGCAGCGAGGCGGGTCCCGTCGGGGCTGAACGAGAGCCAGGCGAGATGGTCGCTCTGAGGCAGGACCAGGACGGCGGCGCAGCGCCCGGTCTCCAGGTCGCAGAGGCGGACCTTGCCGCGCGCGGTGGCGAAGGCGAGGAGACCGCCCTGCGGCTGCAAGGCGAAGGGTGCGGCGAGGAATTCGTGCCCTTCGTCGCGGACGAAGCGGTGCGCGCGGCTCCAGTCGCGGGCGCGGTGGACGTGGACCTCGGTGCGTGACGAGGTGGCGAGCCAGCGGCCGTCGTGGCTGAACTTCACGTCGCCGTGGTCGGGAAGGTCGAAGACGACTCGACCGGTCGCCGCCTCCCAGACGACCGAGCGGCGCATGCTGACGCCCGCGCCGGCGACGAAGGCGCCGTCGGGGCTGACCGCGACGCGACCGGCGTTGACCAGCGCGCCCAGCACGCGGATCGGCTGGCTCTTGCGGGCGTCGGCCACGCAGACGCTGCCATTGCGGTAGTCGGCCACCGCGAGGATTTTGCCGTCCAGGCTCCAGGCGGCGTGCTTGCCTTCATGGTGCGGCTCCAGCGCGGCGAGCCCGGCGATCTGCAGCAGCGTTCGCGGAACCAGGCTTTGGGCTGGGCCGACCTCGACCGCCTGGCCCGTCGATTTCAAAGGCCAGCGCCACAGGTGGCTGAAGCGGCCGAAGGTCATCAGTTCGCGTCCGTCGGGGTGGAAGGCGACAGCGCCGCAGGCGTCCATCTGCAGGTTCGCTCTGGACAGCAGAGTGGCCGCGTCGAGAAGCTGGGCGCCGCGCGTCCCTCCCAGTCCGAGCAGCCTGCCATCGGGGCTGAACTCGACACTATCGACGCAGTCGACGTGGATGGACTGCAGCGTGTCGAGGCCGGCCAGCTCGTGGACGGAGAGCTGCTGGCCGTTGACCACCGCGACGCGCTCGCTGTCGTGAGAGAACTTCAGGACGCTGCCTGGGAGCGAGAAGAGGACTCGGTCGTTGGGGAAGCGGCGGACGATGGCGGCGCCGTCGAAGCCTGAAGAGGCCAGGAGTCTGCCGTCGGGACTGAAGCAGAGCCGGTCGACGCCGTCGCGGTGAACGCCCTTGAGGGGTGCGCCAAGGGGGGCGCCGGGCCGCCAGGTCCGGAGCAGCCCGTCGTCGCCGCCGAACACCGCGCCGCTGCCGTCGGGCAGCCAGGCCACGGCGGTGGCCCTGAAGGAGTTCGGCAGGCTCGCCACCGTCGCCCAGGTCTCCAGGTCGATGATCTCGCAGGGATGGACGAAACTGGCGACCGCCAGCCGTTTCCCGTCCGGCGAGATCGCGGCGGAGTGGGGGGAGAAGCGCGGAGGAGAGAAGCGGTGCAGCGCCCCGGTGCCGAGGTCGTAGAGGCGAAGCACCGAGTCGCCAAAAAAGATGACCGCCTGGCGGCCATCAGGAGAGAAGGCGAGGCGGTGGCATTCGCCGGGGAGCTTTGCCTCTGCGACCAGCTTCCCTTGCGTCTGGTCCCAGATGCGCATCGAATGGTCGTCTACCACCGAAGGCGCCCGCAGCTCGACGACAAAGCGGCCGCCAGGGCTGAAGTGGCGCGCGATCTTGAACAAGGGCGATTTCCAATCCCGAAAGGGAAAGCGCCGCATCGGGCCGTCGCCGACGAGCGGCTGGAGCAGCGTCTGGTCGGGCTGCTCGTCCGCCTGGGCGACCCAATGCAGCGCGTCGTCGATGTCGAGATCGCGATAGGTGCGCGTGCGAACGGGGCGCTTGTGCTGCTCGCGCAGGTCGGCCAAGGCGAGGCAAGCGAGCGCCTCGTCACGCAGCTCGTCGCGCTGCGACTCGGATAGTTCGCTCTCGGGAAGAGCCGCGAGGATCTTGCGGATCGCCGCCAGGCCGGTCTCGCGCTGGCCGACCTGCCCGGAGGACCGGACCGCGCGGGCTTCGTGGAGGTAGGCGCGGTAGAGCTCCTGCTTGCGGCCGTTCTCGGACTGGAGCGAGCGCAGCTCGGCGGCCTGGGCGGCGTCGCGCTCCGCTTTCAGCCAGAAGGCGGCGCCCAACGACACGGCGGCGACGAAGGCGAGCAGCGCGGTGGCGAGCCGGCGGCGCTTGCGCGACTCCTCCGCCCGTGCGCGGGCCAGCTCCGCCTGCCTCAGCCGCTCCTGGACGCCGACGAGATGGGCGGTGATCTCCGAGGCGACGGCCAGCCCGCTGCGCGGCCGGTCGGCCGCCAGGGGCGCCAGGCAGCGCTTCGCCAGCCCCTTGAGGTCGGCGTCGGCGTCGCTGGCGTCGATGCGGCGGAACACCTCCGAAAGCTCGCCCAGGCGGCACGACCGCAGCGCTTCAGGCGACGCGGCGAACGGGGGTGTCCCCGTGAGGATCTGGCACAGGATCGCCCCCAGGCCGAACACGTCGGTCCGCTCGTCGAGCAGGTCGTTCTCGCCGCGCGCCTGCTCCGGCGCCATGTACGCGGGCGTGCCGATCACCGTGCCGACACGGGTGGCGTCGGCCGGGGCCGGGTCGCGCTTCGGCTCCGCGTCGTCGTCGGGGACGGGGGTTCTCGGGTCGTCGCGGCGGAGCTGCTTGGCCAGGCCCCAGTCCATCACCTGCACCTCGCCGAACGCCCCCACCATGACGTTGTGCGGCTTCAGGTCCCGGTGGACGACGCCCCGGCTGTGGACGTACGCCAGCGTCTGGGCGGTCTGCTCGAAAATCTTCAGGAAACGAGGCAGGTCTGCGCCCGGCGACTTCCGCTCCGCCAGCAGCTGGGCCAGCGTCCGCCCCTCGATCAGCTTCATCGCGATGAAGGGGCGGCCGTCCGCCAGCGCGCCGATGTCGTGGACCGGGGGGACGCCCGGATGCTGCAAGCCGGCGGCGATGCGGGCTTCCTCCAGGAATCGCCGCGCCAGCGCCGCCTGGCCGTGGTGCCGGTCCTGCAGGATCTTCACCGCGAGGTCGCGGTCGAGGACCGGGTCGTGCCCGCGGCGCACGTCGCCCATGCCGCCGCTCCCCAGCGTCTCGCCCAGCCGCAGCCGGCCCGCCTGGTTCGCCTCGACGGACGGGACGCTGCAGGGGGAGGCGGGAAAGGCCGATGAAAACGTGGGGTTCGGCGACGGCGTCAACCCGAAGTTCGACAGGAGGCTCTCGTGCTGGAAGAACGGCCGCAGCTCGCTGGCGAACTGGGGATGGAGTTGCAGCACGGCGTCGGGTTCGGGGGCCTGGCCCGAATCGACCGCTCGAAGGTACGACAGGACGATCTCATCAAGGTCGAGAGAGACGGGTTGGTTCATGGGGGTGCCAGGCCGATCTTGTGGGCGAACTCACGCAGCGCCAGCCGGCCCCGCAGCAGCAGGCCGGCGACCGACTTCTCCGTCCGGCCCAGCAGCTGCGCGATCTCCGCCACGCGGTAGCCGTGCACGTCGCGCAGGTTGACCACGTCGCGCTGGTCGTCGGGGAGCTTCGAGATCGCCTCGGCCAGCAGGATCAGCAGTTCCGCCCGCTCGGCCCGCTCCAGCGGCGACGGCGTGGGGGCGGCCAGGAACGACTCGATCCGGCACTCCGAGTCGCGCAGCGACGCCTCCAGCGACACCTCGCGCTCCAGGTCGCGGACCTGGGCGCCCGCCTCCTCCAGCTTGTTCAGCACGACCGTCTGCAGGATGCGCTGCAGCCAGCGGATCGCCTCGCCGTCGCTGCTGCCCTGGTACTGCTCGGCTCGGCTGACGGCGCGGGTCAGCGCCTCCTGGACCAGGTCCGACGAGTCGTGCTTCTGCAGGAACTGCTGGCTCAACTGCAGCCGACGCACCTGCAACTGGAGCAGGGGACGGCAGCGCTGGAACAAGGCGTCGTCGATGGGCACAGGCGCGGCTTCCGAAAGGGAACAGGCTGCCAGGCGGGCTTCCCGCCAAGCGCCGCTCTCTTTCTATGCGCCGCGTCGCCGACATGCAAAGGATCGGCCCCTCCTTTCCGGGCTTTCGATGGAAACACGCTCGGCGCTTCCTCGCCTGCTGCATAAAGACAGGAGCCAGGCGCCGCTTCCTCGCGGATTCGGCAAAAACACGAACTCCGCTCCTGGAATGATGACTGGGAACGCGCTAGCCAGACCGCCTGCGGTCCAGCAGCAAGCGAAAGAACGCCAGCAACCGGGCCTCCGTTTCCGGCCCCTCCATCACGCCGAGCGTCTGCGCGATCGCCTCGAACGTCGATCGGCGATCCGCGTGGAAGTTGCAGCGCGTCCTGGGCAGGTCGAGGCTGGGTCCTACCAGCTTCACCGGCCGTGCCAGCCCAAGCATCGGCACGCGGCGCATCATGTTTTTCGCCTGCATCCAGTTCCCGTCGGGAACGAGCAGCGTCAACGGCCTCTTCAGCGGGGCGAGATATTCCCGCGTCAAGGGTTCCGCTCCCCTTCCGGGATAGAGCACCAAAGTGGACGCGGACGGCGCAGCGACGCCTTCGCTGCTCACGAGCTGGTGCGGCCTGCCTTGCACCCTGACTTCAGCGCCGCGAACCGCCAACCGGACGAGGTGGCCGGTGTTGGTCGACCGTGCCCACTCCGAGGTGTGCACGACAAGGATCAGCCGGGTCGCGATGTCGAGCAGCGGAGCGGACGCGCAAACGCATGTTTCGGCGCGAACGCGGCATGCCACGCAGAAAGGAGCGGACGTGTAGTGGCGTGGCAACCGCGTCTCCGAACCGCAGGGATTTCGTTGGCTTCCGCCGACTCCTCGGCTCGATCACGCCGTGTCGCCGAGGCGACGACCGCTGCAACCCATGCCGCTCAACGACCCGCGATCCAGGAGGTGTCACGCGGAAACAAAAGAACCGCAGGCCGTCGCGGCCTGCGGTTCTCGGAGAGCGGGCGAGGAGATTCGAACTCCCGACGTCCAGCTTGGGAAGCTAGCATTCTACCACTGAATTACGCCCGCGATACTCCCAGCATTGTAAGCGGCCCGAACCGCGATGCAAGCCCATTTCAAGGACGAACGCCGGTCGGTCCAGGTTCGCGCGGGTCAGCCGCGACGGCGGTCCAGCACCGGCAGGACGAGCAGCGACGACTTTTCCTGCGCCGGCGGGGCGGCTTTCTTCTCGTCCTTCGCTTCGACGGGCGTGATCGTCAGTTCGAAACCGCCCGTCTCCTTCGGGTTCAGGCTGGTGGCGAGCAGCGTGTACGGGCCGGACTTGGCGGCTTTGTACAGGAGCCGGGCGTCGGTGCTCTTCGCGTCGACGTCGTCGTTGGCGGCGACGACGTTGCCTTCGCGGTCGTGCAGGACGAGGAAGGCGTCGAAGTCCTTGCTTTTCATGTCGATGCGGTAGGTGCGGCCGGCTTCGAGGTCGATCTCGAAGACCTTGAGGAACTTGCCGCGCAGCTTCTGCTCGCTCTCGTCGAGCTTGCCTTGGAGGCCCCCTGTGCCGGCGGCCAACTTGAGCGGGTCGCCCTTGTACTTCTCGGGGGGCGGCGGGGGCTTGACCTCCAGGGTCTGCTCCTTGATGGTGAGCTTGTACTTGCCGACCGCGCCGGCGCCGAAGGTGGTGGCGATGACGCGGTAGTCGTCGGTGCGCGGGGCGGTGAAGACGATGCGGGCGTCGAGGTTGCCGCCGCTGTCGTCGTCCTCGGCGAGCTGGTTGTTCTTGGAGTCCTCCAGGCGGAGGTAGGCGTCGAAGGCCTGGCCCGCCATGTCGATCTGGTAGGACTTCCCCTTCTCCATCTTGTGCATGTGGATCTTGCGATGGCTGCCGTTGCGGACGTTGTCCTGCTCGAGGTCCTTGGTGATCTCGCCGTCGACGACGAGATCCATCGACTTCTTCTTCTGTCCCGACCTGATCTCGGAATCGCCAAGCAGGAGCAGTCCCAGGCCGCAGACGAAGGCGAGCCAGGTTCGGACGAGGGGGGATCGCATGAGGAGCCTCCAGGGTGGAACCGATGCGCGGAAGGGTCCATGAAATGGGTCGGCTTCCCTGATCCTACCCGCCGGCGAACGGCGGGGGAAGCGCCGAAGGGACTTGTCGAGGAAGACGATCCGGCGGGCGGAAACTCACGGCGGGCAGCGCCGGCCGCGCATGGAAAAGCCGTCGGCGAGCAGGTCGTCGACGGCTTCGCGGTTCACGCGGGAACGCGGTCTACTTGCGGTCGCCGATGAGGCGCTCGATGAGTCGCTCAAGGCGCGGGCCGCGGG
This sequence comes from Planctomycetia bacterium, assembly GCA_043720335.1. Lineage (GTDB taxonomy): Bacteria > Planctomycetota > Planctomycetia > Gemmatales > Gemmataceae > JAYSSW01. The sequence continues at coordinate 4,762 of JAYSSW010000841.1, read as the reverse complement.
CGTTCAGGGAGACGATGTTGCCTTCCTGGTCGATCAGCACGGGATGCGGGATGGCGTTAACCTTGTAGAGGCTGGCGAGCTTCTTGCTGTCCTCAATGTTGATGCAGGCCCAGGGGAGCTTGCGGTTCTCGATGAACTTGGTGACGATGTCGTCGTTCTTGTCGAGGCTGATGCCGATGATCTCGAAGCCCTTGCCGTGGTACTTGTCGTAAGCGCTCAGCATGCCGGGGATCTCGGCGATGCAGGGTCCGCACCAGGTGGCCCAGAAGTCGACGAGGACGACCTTGCCCTTGAAGTTCTTGAGGTCGAACTCCTTGCCGTCGAGCATGGTCCCCTTGACTTCCATCGCCTTGCCGATCTGGTCGAGCTTGGCGAGGTTCATCTCCAGCGCTTTGGCGGCGCCGGCGATCTTCGGGTCCTCCGCGGCGGAGATGGCCTTGATCAGCCCCTTGATGGTCGAGCGGGAGAACTTGACGTCGTCGTCGCCGACGAGGAAGGCGAGGCTCATGCCCATGCGGGCGTCGGCGATGGTCATGTCGGCGCCCTTGTCGGTCAGCGTCTTGATGATCTCGCTGGCGATCTCCTTGCGCTGCTCCGGGGTGGCCTTGTCGAAGCCTTGGAGGCGCTTCTGCAGGCCGGAGTTCTTGGCTTCCTTCTCGTCGCCGACGCGGATGGTCAGCTTGAAGGCGCCCGAGCCGTTGTCGAAGGAGCTGGCGCGAAGGGTGTAGGTGCCGGTCTTCTCGACGCGGTAGGTGATGCGGGCGTTGGGGAAGCCGCCGCCATCGTCGTCCTCGGTGATCTTGACGCCATCGGGGCCGTCGAGGAAGAGGTAGGGGTCGTACGCCTGCGACGTGTAGTCGATGACGTAGGTCTTGCCCTCTTCGAGAGCGACCTTGAACGACTTGGAGAACTTGCCTCCCACGCGGTCGTCACCGTCGCCGAGGTTGCCGTCGTAGCTGTACTTGTCGTCCTTGAGCTTGGCGTCGACGCCCTTGCCGGCGGGAACCTTGGCTTCCTTCTCGTCCTTGCCGCCCTTGTCATCTTCGCTGCCGATGGTGAGCGTGAAAGCGCCCGAGCCGCCTTGGCCGAAGGTGCTGGCGCGGAGAGTGTAGACGCCGGTCTTCGCGGCCTTGTAGGAGATGCGGGAGTTGAGGCCCTCGCCGCCGTCGTCGTCCTCGGTGATGTTGGCGCCGTCGGGGCCGTCGAGGTAGAGGTAGGTGTCGAAGTCCTGGGACATCATGTCGACGACGTAGGTCTTGCCTTCGGCCAGCGTGACCTTGAAGGACTTGGAGAACTTGCCGCCGACGCGGGCGTCGCCGTCGCCGAGGTTGCCCTGGTAGTCGTACTTGCCGTTCTTGAGCTTGGCTTCGATGGCTCCTGCGGCCTTGGCGCCGGCCTTGGAGGAGATCTCGAAGGAGTACTTGCCCGACTCGTTGGCGTTCAGGCTGGTGGCGATGACGGTGTAGACGCCGTCGGCGGTGGGAGTGTAGTCGATGCGGGAGTCGAGGGTGCCGCCGGCGGGGTCGTCGTCGTTCTGGGCGAGGATCTTGCCCTTGGGATCGAGGACGACGAGGTAGGCGTCGAAGTCGCCGCTCTTGAGCTGGATGGCGTACTCGGTGCCGGACTTCATGGGGACGGAGTAGGACTTGTAGAACTTGCCGCCCTTCTGCTCGTCGCCGTTGGCGAGCTCGTTGGCTTCGGTGGCGCTGCCGGCCTTGTCGAACTTGAGCGCGATGGCCTTGCCGGCCGGGACGTCCTTGCCGCCCTTGACCGCGTCGCCCTTGGAGGTGATTTCGAAGCTGTACTTGCCGGACTCGTTGGCGTTCAGGCTGGTGGCGATGACGCGGTAGTCGCCATCGACGGTGGCTTTGTGGTCGATGCGGGAGTCGAGGGTGCCGCCGGCGGGATCGTCGTCGTTCTGGGCGAGGACCTTGCCAGCGGGGTCGATCAGGACGAGGTAGGCGTCGAAGTCGCCGCTCTTGAGCTGGAAGGTGTATTCCTTGCCGGCCTGCATGGGGACGGAGTAGGACTTGTAGAACTTGCCGCCCTTCTGCTCATCGCCGTTGGCGAGTTCGTTGGCTTCGGTGGCGCTGCCGGCCTTGTCGAGCTTGATGGCGATCGACTTGCCGGCCGGGACGCCCTTGCCGCCGGGGCCTTCGACGACGGTCAGCGCGTAGGCGCCGGTCTCGTTGGCGCCGAGGCTGGTGGCGACGACGGTGTACTCGCCCCCCTTGGTCGCCTTGTAGACGATCTGCGAGTCGAGGGTGTTCTGGCCGGGGGCGTCGTCGTTGAACGCCACTTCCTTGCCGTCAGCGTCCTCGATGCGGAGGACGGCGTCGAAGTCCTTGCTCTTCATGTCCAGCTGGTACGTCTTGCCTTCGGCGAACTTGACCTTGTACGTCTTGCGGTACGAGTTCTCAAGCTTCGTGTCCTTGCCGTCGTCCGACGACAGGGAATCGTTCTTGCTGAGCAGCGGGCCGGCGGCCTTCTTCTCGCCCGACCGGGCCTGGCCGTCGATCAGCAGCAGGCAGCACGCGCCGAAAAGCGCGGCGGCCAACCAGGGTTTGCTCATTCGCGGCATGCGAGCGACTCCTGTGGAAATGGATGGGGATGTTTCTCACGATGAGTTCGAAGGGGAACGCTTTCCCTTCGAGGTCTTCCGAAAAAAGACGAGATGTCCGGAGAGGAATCAAAGGCAGTCTATGGGGCGAAAGTCCACAAAACAAGCATGTTTTTCGTTTCTTGAAGAACCTTTCACGTCCCGGCGAATCCTTCGAAATCGTCGCCGATCCGGTGCTTACTACGCTCTTGCCGCGCGCGATAGAATAGTCAGACGAGCCAGTCCACGAAATCCAACGAGTGATCCCATGCACACCCAGCTTCGCATCGTCGCCGGCAGCTTGAAAGGGCGCCGACTTGCCTGCAACGTCCACGAAGGCATGCGCCCCACGCCGCAGATGGTGCGCGAAGCGCTGTTCAGCATCCTGGGCAACGCCGTCCCCGACCGCCCCTTCATCGACCTTTTCAGCGGCACCGGCGTCAACGGGCTGGAAGCGATCAGCCGCGGCGCGTCGATCACCAACTTCATCGAACGCGACCTGCTCTTGTCGCGCGACATCGAGAAGCACATCCGCGACTTCCAGGTCGGCCGCAAGGCGAAGCTGTACCGCACCGACGCCTACCGCTGGGTGGCCGCGTGGAACGCCCCCGATGTTCCGGTGAACGTGTTCATCAGCCCGCCCTTCCCCGACTTGAAGGAACGCCCCGAAGAGATGCTCCAGATGCTCGCGACCTTGCAGGAGAAGGTCCACGACGAGTCGGTGATCGTCCTGCAAGCCGAGCGCGGCTCGCCGCTCGACGACGTGGAAGGCTTGAAGTCGTGGGAGCACCGCAACTACGGCCGCAACTCGCTGCTGATCTGGCAGCGCGAGGACCACCCCGCGCCGGTCGAAGTCGAAGCTGAAGTTTAGCCGCTTGCCTACGGCGAGCGCGGACGCGACCCACGTGCAAAATCAAAATCCTCGCGCGGTGTCGTGTCCGCGTTCGCCGGAGGCGAACGGCTAAACGGCGCCCGCGTTCACCTTACCCCGAAAATACTCCATCGTGCGGCGCATCCCCTCGCTCCGTCCCACCGCGGGCTCCCAGCCCAGCAGCGTTCGTGCCCGCGTGATGTCGGGGCACCGCACCTTCGGGTCGTCCTGGGGCAGCGGCTTGTAGATGATCTCGCTCTTGCTGCCGGCCAATGACAGAATCTCCTTCGCGAACTCCAGGATCGTCACCTCGTTCGGGTTGCCGAGGTTGACCGGCTCGTGGAAGTCGCAGAACAGCAGGCGGACGATGCCTTCCACCAGATCACTGACGTAGCAGAACGAGCGCGTCTGCGAGCCTTCGCCGTACACGGTGAGCGGTTCGCCTCGCAGCGCCTGGCCGACCAGATTGGGCACGACGCGGCCGTCGTCGAGGCGCATGCGCTCGCCGTAGGTGTTGAAGATGCGGACGATGTGCGTGTCCAGACTGTGGTAGCGGTGGTACGCCATCGTCATCGCCTCGGCGAAGCGCTTCGCCTCGTCGTAGACGCCGCGCACGCCGATGGGGTTGACGTTGCCCCAGTAGTCCTCGCGCTGCGGGTGGACCTCCGGGTCGCCGTAGACTTCGCTGGTGCTGGCGAGCAGGAAGCGGGCGCTCTTCGCTTTGGCGAGGCCGAGCGAGTTGTGCGTGCCGAGCGAGCCGACCTTGAGCGTCGGGATCGGATGCATCAGATAATCGACCGGGCTGGCGGGCGACGCGAAGTGGAGGATGTTGTCGACGGGGCCGTCGATCTCGAGGTGGTTGGAGATGTTGTGGCGGAGGAAGGTGAAGCGCGGGTTGTCCTTGAGGTGCTGGAGGTTGGCCGGGTTGCCGGTGATGAAGTTGTCGACGCAAAGGACGTCGTGCCCGTCGCGCAGGAAGCGTTCGCAAAGGTGCGAGCCAACAAACCCCGCCCCGCCCGTGATCAAAGTCCGCATGGATCAGTCCTTTCCCAGCAGCGTGTCTTGCAAACCATCGTGAATCGAATCGTCGTCCCAAGCCAGCCACTAACCCTGAGCGCAAGCGAGGGGATCGCAGGAAAACGGGTTGGCGGAAATTCTCTTTCCGCGAGTCGCCAAGCGATCCCCTCGCTTGCGCTCAGAGTCTGTGAATTTATCGCGGTTTCCGCCTGGCGGCGGGCACGCGGGCTCCGACGGCGGCGCCGCCGCGGCTTTTTCCGGTCCTCGATGCTGCT
>JAYSSW010000840.1:0-6592 GCA_043720335.1 Planctomycetia bacterium | reverse complement strand
CGAATTGCTTGTCGAAGGCATCCAAATCAAACTCGGAATTGCCTTCATAGCCGGGCGAGGTGACACGCAGCAACAGGCCGAGTTCACCGGGGCCGAATTCGGCGATGAAGGCTTTGTAGCTTGGCGGAAGCAGGACGGCACGCTCGCGCTCAAATCGCTCGATGTCCTTTGCGGATGGCTTTTTCACTGGCCGCCGCACGCGGATTTTCTCGAAGACCGACGCCATTACCGGTGTCCAGAAGCTTTGTTCAAGAACGAGCCGAACGACCCAGCTCAGTAGCATGGGCCTGCGAGCGACTCCAACCAAGGAAAAGCGCGCGGCGGCCCCGGTCTGCCGCAGCGCTATCCGTTGCCCGCCGGGGCGGCCTGTTGGACGGCTGGTTGCAAGTCGTTGAGCTCCTCGATCCGCAGCATGCGGATGTCGCGGACGGAGATGGCGAACCAGGGGAGTGAGCGGGACAGGTCCATTGCTGCCAACACGCAGGTGACGGCGTTGACCTGCGCCCCGCCGAAGTACACGCTCCCCTGCTGGCGGGCAAACCCGTGGCGGGTCAGCACCTTCTGGATTTCGGCGTAGGCGTTGTTCCAGGACGGTCCGGGATACGCCCGCTGGAGTGTGTCGGTGTCCATGTCGAAGGCGATCGCGTACATGCGCGTTTCCTGATCGGGGGCCGAGGGCTTCGGGGCGCGGGGTTGGGTCATGGGGGCGCGCGCGAGCGTAGCACTAGACATCGGATACCTCCTCAGAGCAATCAAAACGCTATTCTACACCATCACCCGGCAGAACGCACCCCTCACCTCGACAAGCTTGATGTTGGATCGCGCTGGCGCATCGCCTTTCCAATCTGAAATCCGCGATCTGCAATCTCTCCCGCTCAATCGCTTTTCGCGCGCCATTGCAGGCCCAGGGCCATCATGCTCTCGCGTTCCGCGAGCAGCGCCCACGGCGTGTCGGGGTAGTCGTCCTGCACCTTCTTCCAGAGCTTGCTGATCTCCTTGGCCATCGCCTTCGCTTCCGGCTCCGGCACCGTGATCTTCGTGTTCGATCCCACGCGCCAGCCGCTCTGGCCGGCGGCCAGCTCCGGCAGGCTGTCCGAGCGGATCTGGCCCAGGATGAAGCTGTACTCGAACAAGTACACCAGCCGCGACTCCAGACGCGCCATCGTGTAGTCGAAGTTCGCCTGCCAGCGCTTCGACGTCTCCTTCTCGCGCTCGTCGGCCACCGCCTTCATCTGGCGCAGCGCCTTCTTCATCTCGAAGATCTGCACGCCCGGCTCCTGCTGCTCCATCAGGAAAGCGGTCTTCTGCTTCGGGTTGATCGGCCCGGTCAGCGACTCGCGGATGCTCACCTTCGTGCTCTGCTCCAGGGCTTCGACCGCGTCGAAGACGGCCGCCCGGATCGGATGCTTCTTGGCGAAGCCCTCGTTGTCCTTCTTGTACTGCTCGCGCAGGCGGGCGACCGAGTCGTAGCCGTCGGCCTTGTAGAAGTCGAGCGTTTTCGCTGGGAACGGCGGCAGGTTGTTGGCGCGGAGCAGGTCCTTGTCCCCCTTGCGCGAATCGCGGACGGGGGGGAGCATGGCGATCTCAGCCAGCATCTTGTCGACCGCCGCGTAGCCCGCCGCCTCGCCGCCGGGCAGTTCGGGCGGCTTCAGCTTCACCGTTTCGGGGGCGGGCTGGGCTGGGTCGTAGGTCGAGCCGGTCGCGGGCTTGGCGCCGGTCAGCCGCGAGGTCTGCGTGCGCTTCTCGGGGGCGAGGATTTCGACGAGACGCTTGTTGACGCGGGTGACGAGTGATTCGAGCGGGAATTCGGAGGCGCCGTCGCTGATGCCGGTCATGCCGGCGGGGTCTTGCAGCGCGCGGCAGAAGGCTTGCAGGAAGGCGCTGCCGCCGTCGAGTTCGGTGGACGACTGGTCCTTGACGCACGACGACCAGACCTGCACGCCGACGGGGGGCGCCAGCAGGGCGGCGTCGAACGCTTCGGGCATGGCGCCCTCGGCCCCCTCGCCCGACGCCGGCAGCTCGAAGCCGCGCGACGGCGAGAAGCGGAACACGTCGAGGACGAGCACCTTCTGCCGCGCCTTGCACTTGGCCAGCTCGTCGTAGACCCACTTGAGCGGGATCAGCGTTTCTGCTTTGTTGCGCCGGCCGTCGATGGGGATGAGGTACGCTTCCTTCTCGATCTCGACCGCGTGGCCGGCGAAGACGATCATCACGCGGTCTTGGTCGCGCGCGGTGCTGACGAAGTCGCGGATGGTCGTTTCGATGACCGACTTCTGCGTCGGGTGAGACTTGTAAGCGTCGGAGCTGTCGCTCAGCTCGAAGACCTGCGTCGAGGGCATGTTCATCGGCGGTCGGGTCAGCTGGTCGAGCAGGACGCGGGTGCTGCTGCCGGGGTAGCGGCCGCCGGGGTCGCGGGCGCTGCCGAAGTGCAGCGGGTTGTACATGAGGTAGTTGTTGACGCTGATGAGCAGGGCACGGCGCGGGAACGCCCCGCTCTTGGCGACCGGCGTCTTCGGGTTCCCCTTGGGATTGGTCTTCGGGTTCCCCTTCGGATCAGGGACTTTCTTCTCCGGCGTCTTGGGCTTCACGTCTTCGCCGCCGTCGGACGTTCCCTTCTTCTCTTCGCCAGGTTCGAGCGTCCCCTTGTTTTCCTTGTTCTCCTTGTTTTCCTTGTTCTCCTTGCGCTCGACGAGGTCGGGGCCTTTGGGGTCGCTGTCGCCGCTGCCGTGGAAATAGGCGACGGCGCCGAGGGCGGCGATGCCGGCGACGCCGAGGAAGCCGACGAGGACGAGGACCAGCCCCTTGCCGCTCTTGGGCTTGCGGAGAGGACGCAGAGGCGTGGGGGGGTCGAACGGCTCGTCATCGAAGGCGAGTTCGTTGCCTCGCGGGCGATGGCGGGGCGGGGCCTGGATCGCCGCCGGCTCCTGCGCGTGCGAGCGTGCGGTGGCGGCCGGGGCGACCTGCGTGCTGGCGCCGACGGCGCTGACGACGACGGGTGCGGCGGCCTTGCTGCGGGCCTGGAAGCTGTTGCCGCAGTGCTTGCAGCGCATCGCCTTCTCGACCCACTCGGCCGGGATCCGCAGCACGTTGCGGCAGTTGGGGCACTTCGCCTGCACGATCTCGCTCATGGCTCTTCCCTCGCCGTCAAAATGCGTCCAACCTCTACGACGCTATTCTAGGGCAGGAAGTTCCCTCGCGAAAGCGGATTCGAGCCGTTTAGCCGCTCGCCTACGGCGAGCGCGGACATGGCGCCACGCACGGGTGCATTTTCAAACGGGGATGAACGGCAGCCGGTCGATCTCCCGCCTCGCACGTTCCACGAACGGCGCGAAAACGTCGGCGACCCGTGCCGCCAGTGGCCTGTCGCTCGGCACGGTCGGGCCGCCGCCGTCGATCTCGTTGCGAAGGAGAAAGAACGTTTCACAAGGGATGCCGCAGCGGGTGTCGTCCGCCTTGAAGCCCGCGAGCATCAGCAGATTGGCCATGCCCAGGCCGCCCCGCTCGAACCGCAGGTACAGGAAGCCGAGATAGAGCGGCCCCCACTTGCCGTCGCGGTAGGCGGTCGAATGGCTCGACTGCATCTTGGAATCCCATGCTCGCCAAAGCGCGGACAACGCTTCGTCAATGGAGGTCGCCAGCGACACCTCCAGCATCCATTTCGGCGGAGCATCGAGCCGCAGGATCTCCCCGTCCACCCACCGCTCGAATTCCTCGTGGGGCAGGTATCCCGACTCCAACGCAGCGGTCCAGATCCAGAAGGAGTGTTCCACCATTGGTTTCGTTGATCTTCCCCCCTTTGAATCACAGCACGATTGAAGGTTGCAGCAAGGACTACATGGCTCATGCACTCCGCAGACATTCAAGCATCAACAGGTATTGTACCGCCGAACACGCCGAGATATTCGCCAGACACGGGTTCTAGTTTCGCCGTTTTCGGCGAGGGCTGAGGCGGAATGAGATGTCGGCTTCCCGGCTGTTTTGTGGATTCCCCCTGGCTTCCTCCGCGTCTCGGCGCCTCAGCGGTTCGCTCCCCCCCGCTCGCTTTCGCTGGCGGGCCGCATAAACCAGACCGCAGGCATCTTCACTCCCGGAGCGGGCCATGTTCAACGCGTTCAAGAAGCTGGCGTACGGCGTGCGGATCCTGCTCGCCCAGGGCAACGGCCAGCCCGAGACGCACGACATCAACGGACGCTCCACCGTCCTGATGCACGCCGGCGACGGGCCCGCCTTCGTCTACCTGCACAGCTCGCTCGGCGAATCGTCGCGGTGGCTCCCCTTCTACCAGACCTGGGCCAAACGCTTCCACATCTTCGTCCCCACCCACCCCGGCTTCGGCGCCAGCGGCGGCTTCGACCAGATCGACTCCATCGAGGACATGGCCTTCCACTACGTCGAACTCTTCGACGCCCTCGGCATCGGCGAAGTCATCCTCGGCGGCGTCAGCCTCGGCGGCTGGATCGCGGCCGAGTTCGCCTCCCGCTGGCCCGAACGCGTCAAGAAACTCTGGATCGCCGACGCCCCCGGCCTGTGGACCGACCGCGCCCCGCTCGGCGACCTCTTCCGCGTGATGACCGACCGCGACAAGCTGCGCGCGATGCTCTTCCACGACCCGAAGGGGGCGATGGCCACGCTCGTCATCAAGGACCAGTCGGACGAGGCGACGCTGATGACGGCGTACCAGAACATGACGACGCTGGCCCGGCTCGTCTGGGAGCGCCCGTACAATCCGAAGCTGGCCGCCCGCCTGCGCCGCGTGCAGTGCCCGACGCTGCTCTTGTGGGGCGAGCACGACCGCCTGGTCCCCCCCGCGTTCGGCGAGGCGTACCAGGCCGCCCTGCCGCACGCCCGGCTGGAAATCATCAAGGACTGCGGCCACCTGCCGATGTTCGAGAAGGAGTCCGAGTTCGCCGCCAAGATCGCCGCATTCGCGGCGGAGTGACGTGCGAAAAAGAAACGCGAAACTGCAGAAAAAATCGGAATGGGAGGGTTGAGTTTTCCTCACAGCTTGCTTGTGATTGATGAAGTGTGGGGAGTACCCACACCCTACGGTCCCCAATAAGGACCGAATCAAACTCACTTGCCTAGCAGGCACATGGCCAAGCGGCCGAAAGGACACTCATCATGAGTGATTCCCTGAGAGCCTCCGTTGACAGGCTCAAACAATCCACATCGAAGCTCAACAAAATCACCGACGAAGCCGCGCAAGTCATTCAAGCCGTCGAGGCATTTCTCGCCAAGGAATGCAGTGTCGGCATCAATGTCTTTGTGATGGTCAGTGAAGAAGCGGATGAGCATGGACCGCCTTGGTTCACTCACCTCGGTTATGAACGGTATCAAGGCAAGTTTCGAGTCACTGTCTCCGTCGGAATCGATTCAGAGGACAGCACGACAAAGCCTTGGTCGGAGTGGGATCGAGCTACGAAACTGGAAACAGTCAAGAAGCTGCCGGCACTACTTGAAAAAATCGCATCCGTAGTGGACCTCCATGTATCAGCTGCGCAAGAGGCCACAGGATCAGTTGCGGAAGTCCTGAATTCGCTGGAACGCAAGGGGGGCAAGTAATGAAGCCCCAACCACCTTCGGTTCCCGCTTGGGTGCGAAGCTCTATCTGCGTCCTTGCAGCATCTGCAGTGCCTGGCATGCTGATCGCTGCATATTTTGGAGCTTCCCTGAGCGTTGGTGTTACAACCGTCGTCGGCTTGTTCGCTATCCAGTCTGCTCGTCTGGCTTTCAATGCCGGAAATCACGATGATCCGAAAGCAAAAGGACCGGCCAAGACGTAACAGGAGACGCTACGCCGTCCGCTTGCGCAGCTCCGCAATCGCTGCGGCGATGCCTTGGGGGTGGCGGAAGATGGCGGTGCCGACGACGAAGACGTTAGCACTACTACTGCGCTTTCACGTCGAAGAGGTAGATGTCGTTGTTGCCGACCGCCACGGTTCGATGGTCCGGGGAGATGGCGATGGCGCGAATGCCTCCAATCTTGCCGGCCCAGATCCATTGGTCGTGGATGGTATCGGAGTCCGAATCGCTCACGAAGACTTTCGCGGGCTTTTCGGGGAATCCTTTGATGAAATTGTTGGCGACAACAAGACCAGTTCCTTTCGACGAGATTGCCAGTTTGCGGTCCAAGGCATGCGGGATTTTTCCAAGTGGCGTGGCGATCTCAACACCTTTCTCGATGTCCCAGCAAGCGATCACTCCCGCGTTGACAAAAACGGACTTGCCCGACGGCGAGAAAACAAACTTTTGCAAAGCGGACTGCCCAACCATGAGGAACGAGCTTGACAGTTTCCCCGTTTCCGAATTGAAAAATCGCATCTCGTAGCCAAGTCTGCCTTGGGGATCATTCGCCGGTAGTCGGTCGCCCACCGCGAGCAGCTTGCCATCGGGCGAGAACTTCGCTTGGCACTTGTGATGCACCAGGCCAGGCAGGGAGTATTTCAACTCCCCTGTCGCGACTTCCCAGACATCCACTTTCGCCGGCAAACGAGCGAAGCGAGCGTCGGTGTCGCACCGGCTTGAGGTCGCAAGCCACTTGCCGTCGGGAGAGAGGGAGACGGAGTTGACGACAAGTCCGCTTTCGATCCGG
>JAYSSW010000839.1:0-3135 GCA_043720335.1 Planctomycetia bacterium | reverse complement strand
CCGCGCCGGCCGCGCCGGCCGCGCCGGCCGCGCCCCTCATCGACTTCGCGGCTGTGCGCGCGGCGATCACGATCGCGGCCGTGCTGCAACGGCTCGGCGCCATGACCACCACCCGCAAAGGCGCCCAGCACCGAGGGCCGTGCCCCTTGCACGGCTCGACCGCCGGCACGAGCCGCTGCTTCAGCGCGAATTTCGAGAGGCACACCTTCCACTGCTTCAAGTGCGGCCGCAGCGGCAACGCCCTGGACCTGTGGGCCCAGGCGCCCGGCCAATCCGTCCACGACGCGGCGGTCTACCTGTGCCAACGGCTGGGCATCGCCTTGCCGACCCTCACGCCGCCGCGGCACAGGGAAGAGGAACCCGTCGCTGCCTCGCCGCCAACCCCCACAATGGAGTCAACCTGACCCGGAACCGCATCCCATGTCGCCAACTCGACCCGAGCTTTCTTCCAGATCAGGCTGAACCAAGACAGAACGTATCCGTGCGGTGAAGGCATCTTGCCCGGGGGGAGGATCGGGGGCGAAGGAGCTGCCCCATCGTCCAACATCTGGACGCCAGGCAAGCAGAGCCGCTGGCTTGATCTCGTGCAGCGCAGGCTGCGGTTGCATGCGGCCGATTGCGCATTCCGCGAACTCCACCAGCTCAGCGAACAAAGGATCCTTTGCTTGGCGCCCAGGCTCGGACGGTCAATCGGCCACGTCCGTTGACACCGCGTTGTCACTTGGCAGCGTCACGCGGAACGTCGTCCCCTCGTCGAGCGTCGATTCAAAATCGATGGTCCCGCCGTGCAGCTCGACGAGCGACTTGCAGATGGCGAGGCCCAGGCCGACGCCGCCGTGGGCGCGGGCGCGGGCCTTGTCGACGCGGTAGAACCGCTCGAACAGGTGAGGCCGGTCGGCTTCGGGGATGCCAGGCCCGGTGTCGGCGACGGCCAGCGTGACGTGCGTCGGCGACGCGGACAGCTTCACGCGGATGCCGCCGCCGGGGCGGTTGTGCTGGATGGCGTTCGTCAACAGATTGCTGGCGATCTCGGCGAGATTTTCCGGAATGCCGCGGACGTCCGCCGCTTGCAGGTCGGCTTCGAGCGTGAGCTGCCGATCAAGAGCGAGAGGCCGAAGCTGGTCGATGCACTCGGCGACGATCTCGTCGAAACGGACCGTCTCGAAGTGCAGCGCGGGACTGCCGGCGTCGGCGCGGGCCAGCGTGAGCAGGCCGCGCACCAGGGCGGCCATGCGGTCGGCGGCCTTGATGCACGCCTGGATCGTGTCGCGGTACTCCTGCGGCGTGCGTGGAAGTGACAGCGCGAGTTCGGCGTGCGAGCGCAGGATCGTGAGCGGCGTGCGCAGCTCGTGCGAGGCGTCGGCGGTGAACTGCTGCTGCCGGGCGAAGGCGGCTTCGAGCCGGTCGAACATCGCGTTGAGGACTTCGGCGAGCGCGGCCAGTTCGCTGTCGAGGTGGGCGGTGTCGATGCGGCTGGACAGCTGGGTCGCGGAGATCGCCGACGCGGTGCCGGCCATCGCCGCGAGCGGCTTGACGATGCGCGAGGCGATGACGAAGCCGCCGGCGAAGCCGACGAGGAGGACGGCGACGCCGACGCCAACGATCTGCCAGGCGAGCGCGCGCAGCTCGTTGCGCTCGCGGGTGACCTCCTTGCCGACGAGGATGCGCGTGCCGCGCGGCCCGCGCAGGCGCACCACGCGGGACGGGCCGTCCTGCTGGATCCAAAGTCGTGTCGTGAACGCGGCATCATCCGCATCGAACAGGGGCGACAGCTCGGCCATGCGGTGCGACTTCATGACGCTGCCGTTGGGCCGCCACACGACGAACGAGAGGCGGTCCTCTTCGGGCGAGTCGGGCGGCCCGTCGAGCGAGCGGGGCAGCACGAGTTCGTTGGGCATCCCCTTTTCCTTGGGGCCGTCCTTGCCGCCTTTCCCGTCCTTGCCGTCCTTGCCGCCTTTCTTGTTCGGGGGCGGCTTGCCTTCGATCTCGTGGGGCGGGATGCCGCGCAGGTTCGCTTCGAGGTAGAGCGCCGCCGCTTCGAGCTGGGCGTCGACCTCCTGCATCTTCGCGCTGACGGCGCGCGCGTAGAGGATGCCGCCGAACCCGCCGACGACGGCGACGAGCAGCAGCGTCTGCCAGAGCAGCAGCCGGGTACGCAGTGAAGGGATCATTCGAGAAGGTACCCCTGTCCGCGGCGCGTCTTGATGAAGTCCTTGCCGAGCTTCTTGCGGATGTTGGAGACGTGGACTTCGACGAGGTTCGACAGCGAATCGTCGTTCTCGTCGAAGATGTGCTCGTAGATGCGCGTGCGCGTGACGAGGGCGCCCCGGTGCATCGCCAGCAGCTCGACGATGGCGAACTCGCGCGCGGTCAGCTCGACGGGCCGCTTTTGCTGCGACACCGTTCGCGTCCGCAGGTCGACGACCACGTCGGCGATCTCGATCTGCGACAGCGCCTGCCCGGCGGAGCGGCGGATCAGCGCTTGCAGCCGGGCGAGCAACTCGGTGAGCGCGAACGGCTTCGTCAGGTAGTCGTCGGCGCCCAGGTCCAGCCCGTTGACGCGGTCGGCGACCGTGTCGCGGGCGCTGAGGATCAGCACGGGCGTGCGCCGTTTGCGCCGCAGCCGACGCAGGAACTCCCAGCCGTCGAGCTTGGGGAGCATCAGGTCGAGAACGACGGCGTCGTAGTCCCAGGTCGAGGCCTTGTAAAGCCCGTCCTCGCCGTCGGCCGCCTCGTCGACGGCGTAGCCCTTCTCGCGCAGCGCGCGGGCGACGACCGTCAATAGCTCGCTCTCGTCCTCGACCACCAGGATGCGCATGTCCGACGTCTCCTGAGATCGTGTGGCGATTGCTGCATCGTCTGAGCCCGAAGCGCCAGCGAGGAAAACCACGCGGAGATGTGATACCTCCCGTTCGTATCCGCGCTGCGGATGCGCCAGCGAGGAATGGCCCGGGATCGCCGCCTCGCTGGCGCATCGGCGGACGGTTTCGGCTGATTCATGCATCGCTGCGTGTGCTGCCTCGCTTGGCGCTTCGGGCTCAGAGCCTGTGAATTTATCGCGGTTTCCGCCTGGTGGCGGGCACGCGGGCTCCGACGGCGGCGCCGCCGCGGCTTTTTCCGGTCCTCGATGCTGCT
>JAYSSW010000838.1:0-14213 GCA_043720335.1 Planctomycetia bacterium | reverse complement strand
CGCCGACGGCGTCTACGAACGCTCCCGCCGCAAGATCCGCAACGGCCTCATCGGCGGCGCCCTCGGCGGGCTGCTCGGCGGGCTCTTCTTCAACCCCGTCAACTCCCTCGTCGGCAGCCCCGTCTCCAGCCGCGCCTTCGCCTTCGTCCTGCTCGGCTTCTTCATCGGCCTGTTCATCGGGCTGGTCCAGGTCGTCTTCAAGGAGGCCTGGCTGAGCGTCGTCGACGGGTTCCGCCCCGGCCGACAGCTCATCCTCGGCAGCGACGCGACCACGCTGGGGACCTCCGAGAAGTCCGGGCTGATCTTCATCGCCTACGGCGCCAAGGGGGTCGAGCCGGTCCACGTCCGCGTCGTCCCGCTGCTCGGGGGCGGCTACCTGCTGGAAGACAACGGCTCGCGCTCCGGCACGCTGCTCAACGGCGAACGCCTCGAAGCGCCGACGCAGCTGCGCGACGGCGACACCATCCAGTTCGGCGTCAACGTGGTGCGCTTCAACGAGCGCTACAAGCAGGCGGAAGCCGTCGCGGAGCCGGCGCGCGAGCGGAAGAAGCCGCGCCGCGCCGCGGAGCCGGCGCCGATGCTGGCGCCGGACGCGGACGAGCCGGTGGTGCTGTCGCCGGTGGCCGCCGCGCCGCCCGTGCTGAAGCCGCTGCCGCGCCTGGTGAGCGCGCCGCCGCCGCCGCCGCGAGCACCGCAGCCGGAGGAGGGGACGTGCCCAGTGTGCGACCAGTACCGCTGCGTCGGCGTGCGCGGCGAGCGCCGCTGCAAGGTGTGCGCCTCGGTGTTTTGACGAGTGATGAAAGCCCAGGGCTGCTGCCCTGGGTATGCAAATCCCCAGGGCAGCAGCCCTGGGCTTTCCGAGCGGTTGTCGTTCTTGACGTGAGATGTCGTTTCGAGTTCATCGCTGTGCAACCTCGCCAGGAGACCCATCATGGGCAACAAGACGTGGATCGACGCGCTCGCGGGGGGCGGCCTGGCCCTGGCGCTGCTCGTGGTGTTCCTCGTCGACCGGCTGACCCGCGCCGACCCCGCGCCCGCCGGCCCCAACACGCTCGACGTGCGGCTCGTCGCGGACTCCGGACGCCGGCTGGCGGCGCAGAAGAAGCTGCGCATCGCCGTCGTTCCCACCCACCGCGAATGGAACGGCCAGGTCAACGCGATGATGGTGTGGGACGACATGGGGAAACTGCTGCTGGAGCTTGGCGAGGGCTTCCGCTTCGACGAGGTGACGCCGGCCCAGATCCTCGCCGACGCCAAGAAACTCGACGCCTACGACGTGCTGTTCCTGACCTGCGCGCCGGGGGGCGTCGAGCTGCGCACGCAACTCCACCAGTTCGTCGACCGGGGCGGGGTGCTGTACGCGTCGGACTGGCGCTACGACGCGGTCGCCGCCGCCTTCCCCGACTTCATCGACGTGGCGATCCAGGGGGCGGGCACGCCGCAGGACCTGCACGCCAACGTGGTCGATCCGGCGCTCCGCGACGTGATTGGCCCGACCATCCATCTGAAGTTCGACCTGGGGAGCTGGAAGACCGCCGCGTTCCGGGGGCCGAAGGTCACGACGCTCATCGAGGGGACCTACCGCCGCGAACGCCATCCCAAGGACATGGTCGGCACGCCGGCGAAAGCGCCGCTGCTGGTGAAGTTCCCGGTCGGCAAGGGGACGGTCATCTTCACGTCGTTCCACAACGAGAAGCAGAATAGCGAGATCGAGACCAAGCTGCTGCAGTACCTCGTCTTCAGCATGGTGACGGCGGGCGTCGATTCGGCGGTGCAGGAGAGCATCAGCGAAGGGGGCTTCGCGCCGCAGCGGTCCAACCTGCTGAGCACGCCGCGCGGGAACCCGACCGTGACCCGGACCTACACGAGCCAGAAGCCCGGCACGCTGCGCTTCGCCCTCGGTTTCCGCAACGAGGGGGCGAAGCTGCGGCTGCAGCTGCGCTCCCCCGACGACAGGCAGTTCAGCTGGGAGGGGGATTCGACCGCGATCTTCGACGTGCCCGGCGCCGCGCAGGGGGAGTGGTCCTACACCGTCACCGCGCTGCACCTGCCCTACGAGAATTTTCCCTTCACCGTCACCGTGGGCGAGAAGAAGTAGCCGAAACTCGGAGACGCCGGAGAAGCCCATGAAGTCGCCCACGGATTGTCGAAGCGAGGAGCCGTCCGCTGCGGCGAGCGTCCTGCGGTCGCTGAACAAGCCGGTGCTGTTCGCGCTGTGCGGCGCGGTGGGCGGTGTCGCCGCCCTGCTGATCGGCGAGCTGGCCTGGTTCCTGGCCAAGCCGAACGTCGTGCAGAACCCGCCGAACCTGCGGATCTCGGTCCCGGACTCAGTGGAGTCGTACTCGGGAGGCAAGCAGCGGTTCAAAGCGCGCGTCGCACGGGACCACTGGAACGGCCCCGTGGAACTGGAGATCTTCGACGCGCCGGCGGGGATCTCGGCCCCGCCGCCGGCGGTCCCCGAAGGGGCGGCGGAAGCGGACGCCCAGGTGGAGATCGTCGTCGACGCCGGCGTCGCGGCGGGCCGCTACCCGCTACCCGCTGCGCGGCCCTCGGCGAGCTACCACGGCAAGAGGCGGTCGCAGGCGAAGGCGCTGGTGTCGTGGCTGGTTCCGAGATTGACCTGCCCCCGATTCCACTTGAGGTCGTAGATGCCGTGCGGGATCACGGCGCCCTGGGAGAAGGAAGGGAAGTCGTGGTCGAAGACCTCGCGGCGCTGGGCGGTGAACAGCCGGCCCATGCAATGGAACAGGCCGAGCAGCTCCTTCTTCTTGGTGTCGATGCTGAGGATCGGATTGGGCGACGCCAGGAACCCCTGCTTGCACGAGCTGAGGATGTCGACCCGCTGGCGGCGGTCCTTGTGCTGGCGCATGGCCAGGTGAGCTTGTCGGCCTCGACGGCAGCGTAGCGACGCTGGTCGTTCTCGCGAAGCGACGCGTAGAACGTGATCATCGATCGTTCGACGGCGGCGGAGTAAAGGCGGCACGGAAACCCCCTCAAGGATGCGGGAAGTGGCCGAAACCTCGCGATTCTCGGCCAGCTACCCTATCCCTGCCTCCCAGATCGGGAAGTTGTTTTTCTGCTTTCCTTAGCGAAGGCAGCCCCTCGCCTGCATCAACTCCACGATGCGGCTGACGCACTCGTCCACGTCGAACTGGTCGGTCTGCAGCACCAGGTCGGGCGATTTCGGCTCCTCGAACGCCGCCGTCACGCCCGGCATCTGCGCGATCTTGCCCTCGTCGGCCAGCCGGTACGCGCCGCTCTGGTCGCGCGCCCGCAGCACCTCCATCGGCGCCGTGCAGTACACCTCCAGCACGCGGTCCCGGCCGATCAGCTCCTTCACCTTCTCGCGCACCGCCTCGTGCGGGGCCACGAACGCCGCGATGGTGATGACGCCCGCTTCGTTCATCAGCTTCGCCACCTCGGCCGAGCGGCGCAGATTCTCCGAGCGGTCGTCGGCGGTGAATCCCAGGTCGCGGTTCAGCCCCTGCCGCATGTTTTGGCCGTACAGCACCGTCACCGCCCGGCCCTCGTCCCACAGGCGGCGCTCAAGCGCATAGGCGATGCGGCTCTTGCCGCTGCCCGTCAGGCCGACCAGCAGCACCGTCACCGGCGTCTGGCTGAATCGCTGCTCGCGCTCGGCCGGCGCGACCAGGCTCTCGCGCCGTTTAAGTCGCGCCGCCGGCTCCGCCGCCCAGGCGTCCCGGCTTCCCGCTTCGAGAATCATCCCCGCCCCGACCGTGCTGTTCGTCAGTCGGTCGATGAGGATGAACGCCCCGGTCGCGGCATTGAAGCGGTACGGGTCGCACGCCAGCGCCTGCGTCAGGCTGAGCTGGACGTGCCCGACTTCGTTCAACCCCAGCCGCGCGATCGAGCAGTGTTCCAAGGTGTTGACATCGACGCCGTAGCGGAATGACGCCACCTCCGCCGTCACCTGCCGTGTGGCGTGCTTCAGCGTGTATGTCCGGCCGGGCGCCAGCGGCTGCTCGGCCATCCACACCACCATCGCCTCGATCTCGCTGCTGACGTGCGGCGGGTTGTCCGGCTGCACCAGCATGTCCCCCCGGCTCACGTCCACCTCGTCGGCCAGCGTCACCGTCACCGCCTGCGGCGCGAACGCCTCTTCCAACTCGCCGTCGTACGTCACGATCGACTTCACCCGGCTGCGCTTGCCCGAAGGCAGCACCATCACCTCGTCGCCCTTGCGCAGGATGCCGGACGCCACCGTGCCGGCGAAGCCGCGGAAGTCGAGGTCGGGGCGGATGACGTACTGCACCGGGAACCGCAGGTCGGTCAGGTTGCGGTCGCTGGCGATGTGCACCGTCTCCAGGTGGTCCAGCAGCGGCGGGCCGGAATGCCACGGCATCGCGTCGCTGCGGGACACCACGTTGTCCCCTTTCAGCGCCGACATCGGGATGAAGGTGACGTCGGGCAGGTTGAGCTTGGCGACGAAGCCGGTGTAGTCGTCCTTGATCCGCTCATAGACTTCCTGCGAGTGGCCGACGAGGTCCATCTTGTTGATGGCGACGACGACGTGGCGGATGCCCAGCAGCGACACGATGTACGAGTGCCGGCGGGTCTGGGTCTGCACGCCGTGGCGGGCGTCGATGAGGATGATGGCGAGCTGGCAGTTCGAGGCGCCGGTGGCCATGTTGCGCGTGTACTGCTCGTGGCCGGGCGTGTCGGCGATGATGAACTTGCGGCGGTCGGTCGAGAAGTAGCGGTAGGCCACGTCGATGGTGATGCCCTGCTCGCGCTCGGCCTTCAGGCCGTCGGTCAGAAGCGCCAAGTCGATCTCGCCGGCGCCGGTGGTGCCGACCTTCTCGCTGTCGCGCTTGACGGCGGCGAGCTGGTCCTCGTAGATGGTCTTGGTGTCGTGCAGCAGCCGGCCGATGAGCGTGCTCTTGCCGTCGTCGACGCTGCCGCAGGTGAGGAAGCGCAGCAGCTCCTTCCTCTGGTGGCGTGCGAGGTAGGCGTGGATGTCTTCATGGGTCAGATCGACGGCTTGCATCTTGGGATCTTCCCTCGCGTCAAACGTCACACAGGTTCACCCGATACGACACAAATCTCCCCGAACCTCGATATCAATGGCCGCCCTGACACTTCTGTTCCTTCAGGATGCCGAAAATCGTGACCATGACATCTCCTAGCTATTGAAGGCCCGACTTTGAAGTTGGCCGAGCATATCGAGGAAATTCTCCAGTCGGAGCCGTCAACCCGCACGAAGATATTGCAAATGAGATTGTGATACCGCTCAGGACCCGAAACGACTGGTCCGTATAGGCCGTAAAAGAGCTGCCCGTCCTCCAGCCTTCCCTCGACCACAAACTCGAAAGGAGTCGGATCGTTGATGTAATCGCCGTGGTCTTCCGTCGTCCGGACGTAAATGGCATCCCACGGGGTTACTCGTATTTGAACCCCAATGCCCGCCAAAGCCTTCATCCGTCTAACCCCTTCTGGAGCCTGACCTCAGAAGTACCCTCCCCGCTTCTTCTGCTCCATCGGCCGGTTTCGTCGTGGTCGATCATCCGGCCCTGCCGCTCGGAGTTGCGCGCCAGCAGCATCTCCTCGATGATCTCCGGCAGTGACGTCGTGTTGCTCGAGCGCGAAGCAGCCCGACTTGCGACTCGCCAGTGCCGATTCTGGTCAAATGCGCCAGTTGTCGACCGCCAGCCTCGGCACCACATTGAGATCGCTGTCGGCGGACACCACGATGCAATTCGGCAATGTCCGTCCGATGGCTGCAATCATCATGTCCGCGATGCCGATGGGGCGGCCGGCACGTGTTAGCTCCGCGTAGATCAAGCCGTACTCGAACGCAGCACTCTCATCCAACGGCCACCGTTTCAGCGACGCGAGCGCCGCCTTGAGGGATTTCATGTTGCGGTCGTGACTGGAGCTGTGTTCGATGCCTGCAACCAACTCAGCAAGGACTGGCAGCCCGATGCCGAGGGCATTCCCTCGAGCGACCTCCGCGCGGGCCCGTTCGTAAACGCCATGACGCCGATTGATGTAGTCGCTAGCGATGCCCGTGTCGAGCAGGAAGCGCGTCAAGGCCACATCCTCCGAAGCTTTTCAGCGTGCTCGACAAACTCGGCTTTGTCGCGCTCCTTGCGGGATTGGCGCTCGGCTTCCCAGGCCGCGCATTCGGCATCGGTCATCTCGAAGGGCACGATCTGGTCCATCGCCGCCAAGGTCCGTGCTATTTCCTCCGCGGACAAACCGTCGTCGTCGCCGTGCGTGCCGCCCTGAAGCGGATGGATCTCCACCTCGGTGCCGTCAGGCCAATCCGCTGGCACGTCCAATTCCAGACGTCTGCCGGAAACCTTCGCCTTGATGGTCGTCATCGGTCACCTCCACGCACCTCAGACGCAACACCGAGATCAACGGCTTGCATATCAAAAATACCCTTCGCGCTTCTTCTGCTCCATCGACCCCGACTCGTCGTGGTCGATCATCCGGCCCTGCCGTTCGGAGTTGCGGGCCAGCAGCATCTCCTCGATGATCTCCGGCAGCGTCGTCGCGTCGCTCTCGATGGCCCCGGTCAGCGGGTAGCAGCCGAGCGTGCGGAAACGCACCCGCTTCATCATCGGCTGCTCGCCGGGCTTGAGCGGCATGCGGTCGTCGTCCACCATGATGAGCGTGCCGTCGCGCTCGACGACCGGGCGGACGTCGGCGAAGTAGAGCGGCACGATGGGGATGTTGTCGAGGTGGATGTACTGCCAAACGTCCAACTCGGTCCAGTTGGAGAGCGGGAAGGCGCGGATGCTCTCGCCCTTGTTCACTTTGCTGTTGTAGAGGTTCCAGAGTTCGGGCCGCTGGTTCTTCGGATCCCACTGGTGCAGGCGGTCGCGGAAGCTGTAGACGCGCTCCTTGGCCCGGCTCTTCTCCTCGTCGCGGCGGGCGCCGCCGAACGCCGCGTCGAACTGGTAGTGGTTGAGCGCCTGCTTCAGCGCCGCGGTTTTCATGATGTCGGTGTGCTTCTTCGAGCCGTGGTCGAACGGGTTGATGTTCTGGGCCTTCCCCTCCGGGTTGGTCCAGACCTTCAGGTCGAGGCCCTGTTCGCGACAGAAGCGGTCGCGGAACTCGATCATCTCCCGGAACTTCCAGGTCGTGTCGATGTGCAACAGCGGGAAGGGGAGCCGGCCGGGGTGGAACGCCTTCTGCGCCAGCCTCAGCATGACG
The DNA here is from genome assembly GCA_043720335.1 of Planctomycetia bacterium. GTDB lineage: Bacteria > Planctomycetota > Planctomycetia > Gemmatales > Gemmataceae > JAYSSW01. The sequence continues at coordinate 7,031 of JAYSSW010000838.1, read as the reverse complement.
GCGGAGTCCTTGCCGATGGAGTAGAGCATCACCGGCCGCTCGAACTCGGCGGCGACCTCGCGGATGATGTGGATGCTCTCGGCTTCAAGCACCTTCAAATGGGTCAGGTTGTAGCTGCTGCGGTTCATCCCCACTCCTGTCTGGCATTCCTCCGGTTGATCTTATGAAATCCGCCTCCCTTCCGGATACGCGCGGGGTGTCCCATGAACGTGGGCGTCACACCTCGGGAGCTTCCCCAGGCTGCACGTGGCATCGTCGCCGCCAGAGCAGCCGCAACGTATCCCGTCCCGCGACGCCGACGGCGAGCGCGCCTGCCCGCAGTGGCAGCGGGCAGGTCATCGCCGAGCAGGCTGCGATCCGGGCGCTGGTGGCGACCGCTACGCTGTCGCTGGGCTGATCCTGGTATCTTTGTGGCCGCTCACCGTTCCAGCATGCCCGCAATACGACCAGGACGCCCCTGGATGGCGTCTGTGCCGCCTTGAACAGCTTGTTGACAACCAAACGCCAGCCAGATCGCTGGTAGATTGCCTTCGCCAGCACGGTCTGGTTGCGCCGCTGCGCGAACATGCCGATGGCGTGCCCCAGCCAAGGCTGCCCGCCGATCGATCGCCGTCGGAATGGATGAAGGCCGAGGCGATTCTGGCCGCCTGGGATCGCGACTCCGCCACCTTCTTCGACTCCCGTTGACGCGGTGGGACGAACCTACCAAGCCGCGATGGGGAGAAGCAAAGCGGCGTGCGGAACGGAATCGGCTTCCGCAACCGACGCCATCAATCCGCGTGCGCGAGCACCACGTCGAGGCTGGTCGCCTGGACGTATTTCGCGGGGTTGGGGCCGTCGCCAAGCGCGGCGAAATGGGCTTTGCCGCAGTCGATCTTGCCCCCTTCCTGGCCGCGCAGGTCGATGGCGTACAGCGACGATTTGGTCTCCACGACGAAGTACAGGCGCTCCGCGCCTTCAAGCTCGATGAGCACCGCCCAGTCTGGCTCGTAGGCTCCCAGCGGCGTGGGAACCTTGAACCAGCTCGGCAGCTTGGCGTACACCTTCACGGCTGAGTTGGCTTCGAGTTCCTCGGCGAACGTCCGCTCCACACCGGAATCGCACACCACTTGCTCGTGAACCGACTTTTGCACTTCGATCATGTTCTTCAGGTAGCCGGACAGCTCCTCGGTCTGGAACAGTTCCTGGGCGTAGTAGTGCTCGTCGCCGAGGCGCTGGTAGCGGATGCCGTCGACGAGCGCCAGCCGCTTCGTCTTCTGGATCGCCTCGGCAGCCTGCTCGATGAACTTCTGCGGGTTGCGGGCAAAATCCCTCAATCGCTCGCTTTGGCGCAGGATCGTCGCCAGGCTGCGGCGGGTCAACTGCGTCTTGTCCTGCAAGTCGGTGAGGATGTCGGGCAGTTCGATGTCCCCCTCGTCGAGCGTCATCGGTCCGCTGGTCCTCGTCTTCTTCGCTTCGACTCCCCCCTGCGTGATTTCCACGTCGGCGACCTGCCAGGCGACGCGCGTCCTCGGCACCTGCAGGGTGTCGGCGATGGCCTTCACGCAGTCGCGGATCAGCTTGTCGTTGTCGAAGTTGACGCGGTACGTCGTCTTGTGCTTGATGCGGTCCCACAACTGCTTGAACGCTTCGCTCTCCAGCACCGCTTGCCGCGTCTTGATCGGCCGCCTCTGGTCGGCGTCCTTGATCTCCAGCCTGCCCGCGAGCTTCCGCAGGATTTCGGTGATCGCCGCCGCCTTGGGCTGGAACGCCTCCGGCAGCGCGACGGTGCCAACCTTGATCGCTTTGCGCAGCGTGTCCTGCACCTTGCCGTGCTTGTCGACGTAGCCGGTCTCCTTGAACTGGTTCCAGAGCTCCGTCGACTTGTCGAAGCCCAGGGCGACGTGTCCCCCTTTATCGTCGTCGACCGCGAGGGAAGCGAACTGGTGCTTCTCGACGATGCCGAAGCGGATGCCGGTGTCCGCCTCGATCTCCTTCTGCAGATTCTCCGCGAACTGCTCGTAGCTCTCTGTGGCTACGACCGTGAGGGTATTCGTCTCGAAGCCTCGGACGCGTTCGCCGCTCTGGTCGACGCACAAACGCAGCCCTCGGCCAATGGTCTGACGGCGTTCCCGCTCGGTCCCTATCTCGCGGAGGGCGCAGATCTGGAAGACGTTCGGGTTGTCCCAGCCTTCGCGCAGGGCGCTGTGGCTGAAGATGAACTTCAGCTTCGTGTCGAAGCTCAGCAGCTTCTCCTTGTCGCGCATGATGAGCGAGTAGGCCCGCTCGGCGTTGTCGCGGCTGCCGGCGTTGCTCTCGGCGGTGTCCTGCCAGGTCCCCTTCTTGTCGATGGAGAAGTAGCCGTCGTGCACCTCGGCCGGCTCGCTCGTCGCGTCGATCCCCTCGAAGAGGATGCGGTAGTCGGGATGCTTCACCTGCCGGGCGTACTCCTCCCCGAAGATCGTCGCGTAGCGGCCTTTGACGGCGTTGCCGGCGGCGAGGACGTTGCGGCGGTCGTTGGCTTTGTAAATGGTCCAGTTGTCGCGGAGCCTTTTGGGGCAGAGGACAAGGACGCGGTCGTTGCGCAGCTCGTAGTACTTGATGACGGCGAGGGCCTCGAAGGTCTTGCCGAGGCCGACGCTGTCGGCGAGGATGCAGCCGCCGAAGCGTTCGAGCTTGTCGATCGCGCCGACGACGCCGTCGCGCTGGAAGCGGAACAGCTTCTTCCAGACGAACATGTTCTTGAATGCCGGTCGCGGTTTTGACGATCCGCTCCTCGTCCAGCTCTTCGCCCTGCCGGGAAAAGACGCTGGCCAGGGCCAGGTGATACGCGGTCTCCGCGCCGCGATGATCGACCAGTTCGTGAAGCCGCGAAACAAGTCGATCCTTCGCCACGCCGTTCGTGGTCGTCGACCATTGCTGCTCGAACCAGCCGCCGAGCATCGCGGCTTCGTCGGAGGTTTCCGCGTGCTGGATCATGCTGAAGGGACTGCCCGGCGTGAGGCCCAGCCCTGCGGTCGTCAGCGGACAGGTGCCTGTGATCGCCGAGCCGATCCCGGTGGAGGGCTGGCGGACGACGATGGTCGACAGGGGAAACGCGGCAGGTGCCTGGTGGACCTGGCAACGCTTCGCGATCCAGTGCCCGCACCGCTTGGCCACCCAGCGCGCTTGCAGCTTGTTCCGCGATCCTCGATCCGCATCGTTTCCGAGGAGCGAAAGCTGGGCCAGGAACGGATCGGGTACGATGAGGCGACAGGCTTCGCAGCGTGCCAGCAGATCGCGAAGTTCCGCGAAAGCGAACAGCGACAGTTCGGGCGAAGCGATGTCGGCCGTCGAGCCGGGCGACAGGATCGCTCGCAGCACGTCCAGGACTCGATCCGTTCCACTGTTTTTGATGAGTCTCATGGATTGCAGTTCCAGGATGCGGATGCGTTTGGTCGAATGCCCCTGGCAAGAAACCAGCATAGACGCAGACCCGGCGATCTGCAAGCGGCCGCGCGACGACAAATGCCGCAACCGGCACGGCGACGGTGCAAAGACCAAGAGCACACGAAACCCAACGAGGCAGGGGAAAAAGAAAGGGATGCAAGCTGCATCGCTTCAACAAGATGTTCCTGCGGAACCTCCGATCGCTCCGCGACCTGCGGCGAACCGCTCCGGCCGTTCTCGTCCAGAACGCCGGGCAGGTCAACGTCGGCAGCCAGCAAGTGAATTTCGGGTAGCACCGAACACCCGGCATCAGCGCGTGTCGGGATAGCGGGCGGCGAAGCCCTCAAGCGTCATGTTCTCCATCACCGCGTCGTGCGGCACCAGAAGGTACTTCCACGGCTTGCCGCCGTGCTGCGCGGCGTAGCCGCTGGCGTTCTGGCACCATCGGGAACCCGCGTCGCGTTTGGCCAGGACTTCCGCATCGGTCATCGACGACGCGCCCTTGGTCTCGATCATGAAGATCGAATCCTCGGTCTCGGCGACGAAGTCGGGCTGGTATTCCTGCTGGTCATGGCCTGCCTTGTAGAAAATCTGGAACTGCCCCTTTGCCGGGCGGAACCAGCGGCTCGAATCGCGGTCAAGCACGATGGCCATCTTCCGCTCGGTGTCCGATTGGAATTTCTGGAGCCGGTACAGGCAGCGAGCGAAGCCGGAGTAGACGAACTGCCCGATCTTGCCCTTGTCCGCTGGGGGATTGCGGAAGTCGAGCACCGTGTCCTTCGCCCATGCCGTGTAGGCGCTCTCCTTCAATTCGGTGAAGCCTCGGTTTACGACGACCTCGTAACCCGTGGTCTCTTCCCAATAGTGCTGCATCATCTGCGAGTGGATGAACTCGGCGATGGCTTTCTGATGGACGCGAAGCACCTTGCGGATGTCGTCGTCGCTGTACTTCAACGCCGTGCGGAAATGGCTCACGGTCTGCGTCGCCAAGTCGTACAGCAGGTCGGCGTGGTCGTCGTAGGAAACGTCGTCGAAGTCCACCAGGCCGCCGACGACGTAGTCTTCGAGCCGCTGCTCCTCGATCCCGCCTCGGCCCAGCGAAATCAATTCCCTCTCGCCCGTTCGCAATGTCTGCAACCAAAGGTCGTCGGACGGGACAGGATAGCGAAGCGTGGCCACGTTCAGCGTGAACGGCTTGTAGCCGCTCCTTACCTCACCCTTCGGCACCACGACAATGCGGGGAATGTCGATGGTCCCCAGCACGACTTGTTCCGTCGTCTTCGCCACGACTTCCGCCAGGTCGAATTCCATGCCAGGCAGCATCGGCTGGATCGGCCCCAAACGCTCCTTGACCGCCGCGACGACCTTCGCTTGAAGTTCCTTGCTCTGGAGTGAGCCGATGGTCGGCGCCTCGCTCGGCCGGGTCTGCATCGACTGGATCACGGCATACGTCGCCTGCGCGACCTTCCGTTCTCCTTCGGTCGCGAACATCGGCTTCGGCGGCGTTCCCACGGTCGCTGGCTGCGGCCCCGTCGGCGTCGCGGCGGTTGGTTCCAGACCGATCTTCTCGGCAATCGACGACTTGGAAACGACGGAGACGTTCTTCTGCGCCAGCTCGTTCGGGTCCAGAACCAGGAATTCCAGCCGCAAGGGGGAATCGAGTCGCCGGGCATCCTCGAGGATTTCCTGAAACTTGTCGTGGGCGACGATGTTGAGCCGGTCCACGGACGCGACGCCGGTTCGCCTGCCGTAGGGGAGGCGAAGACCTCGGCCGATGGATTGCTCGATCAGGGTGCGGGCGTTGGCGGCGCGAAGCGGGATGATCGTGTAGAGGTTCGTGACATCCCAGCCCTCCTTGAGCATGTTGACATGGATCACGATCTCGGTCTTCTCCGCCGTGCTTTCCACCTTGAGCAGCTTCTCGATCATCTCGTCTTCGTCTTTGCCCGTCTTGCTCGAATCGACCTGGATGACGCGATCCTTGTAGCGTCCCTCGAAAAACTTGTCGTCCTGAATCATCGTCAGCAGTTGGGCCGCGTGCGTCGTGTCGCGGGCGATCACCAGGACGAACGGCTTCACCAGCGGCACGCGGTTGTTGTTCGCGTAGGTTTCCAGCTCGACCTTCACGTTCTCATGCAGGCGCACGCCGTCTTCGAGCTTGATCCGCTCGATTTCCTCCGGCTTCATTCCCGTCGGGTTGAAGTCCTTCCGCGTGACGACGGCCGGTTCCTTCACGAAGCCGTCCTTCATCGCCCGCGCCAGCGCGTAGTCGAACACGACGTTCTTGAAGGGCACGGGGCCTTTCGATGTTTCCACGAAGGGGGTCGCGGTCAGCTCCAGCCCGAGGATCGGCTTCAGGTCGTTGATCGCCTTGACGCCGGCGCTCGCTCGGTAGCGGTGCGATTCATCCATCAAAAGCACGAGGTCGGGCAGCTTGGCGAGATACTCGAAGTAGCTTTCGCCGATGTACTCGCTGAGCCGCTTGATGCGAGACGACTTGCCGCCGCGCACCTCGCTGCTGATCTTCGAGATGTTGAAGATGTTGACCTTGCACTCGTCCGGCTTCTGGTAGAGGTTGCCCGCCTCCTGCTCATAGGTGTCGCCAGTGATGATGATGGGCGGTTCGATGGCGAAGCCTTCCACCCCCCTGAAAACGTATTTCGGCGTGTTGGGAGTGAAGTCGGCGATTAGTTTGTTGTAGATCGTCAGGTTCGGGGCGAGGACGAAGAAGTTCTTGACGCCGTGCGCCAGGAAGAGGTAGCTGACAAACGCCCCCATGAGCCGCGTCTTGCCGACGCCGGTGGCGAGGGCGAAGCAGAGGGACGGGAAGTCGCGCTCGAAATCGGTCACGCCGGGATACTCGGAGCGGATCACCGCCAACGCGGCCGTGATGTCCGCCCCTTTCGTCGGCGGGGCGATCTCGCAGACGCGGTCGAGAATTTCCAGCGACTGCCGCTGCGGGGGGCGCAGGCTGAGCCGGCCAGCGATGGAATTGACGTGTCGATTCATGGGGGGAAACCGCCAGGACGCCAAAGCGCCAAGAGATCATACGGGAGAATAAATCACGCGCTTGAGGCCGTCCTTCAGGACCGGGACATGGAAGTTGACGAGCAGCCCGAGGATGTTTCCCGTGGCCTTGAGATAGGAGATGACCTGTGCTTTGTGGAGGTCGGTGAAGGACGCGACGGTTTTCAGCTCGACGACGAGTTCGTCGCCGACGAGGAAGTCGAGCCAGCCCTCGCCGATGGCGACTCCTTTGTAGCGGAGCGAGACGGGGTGCTGGCGCGAGAAGGCGATGCCGCGCAGGCCGAACTCGATCGCGAGCGCCTCCTCGTACGTCTTCTCGAGGTAGCCCGGCCCCAGGATCCGATGCACCTCGATGGCGGCCCCGATCACGGCGTTCGCCAACTGGTCGACCTCGGCTGATGGCTCCGTTCGCATGCTCCGTGCCTCCCGATGGCTTTGTTGATTTTGTTGGGGAAGGTTTAACCGCCAAGACGCCATGTCGCCAAGGGAAAACCGAATGAGAGGCTGTTTGAGAAGCCTACTTTGTTGCGGAATTGGCACTCCACTAAACCCGAAAAACCGTGTTTTTCAGGCCTTCAGGCAGTATCTTTCTGTCC
>JAYSSW010000837.1:0-3136 GCA_043720335.1 Planctomycetia bacterium | reverse complement strand
CGTGAAGCGTATCCCCGCCGCCCAAAAGCGAACCAGTTCAAAAAAAGGAAACTGCCCACGCCCAGGCCTGTGCCCGAAAGTTAAAACGAGTGCCATTGATCGGCAGGGAGCGGCGGCGCGAAGAGAAGAAGAATTGACCGCCAAGACGCCAAGACGCCAAGGAGAGGCGGAGCGTGGGACAGGAAGCCGCAGGCGCAGGAGCCGCGACCGGCAAGGCAATGGCACTCGTTTTAGCACTGCAGCGCTACTTCAGCAGTTTCTTTCGACGTTGGCGGGACCGGCGGGCGGCGCGGTTACGCTGCTGTCGGTAGTTGATCACCGTCGACGTGTGCGCCACTTCCGGCTTCGACCGGCGCCGCTTCTGCCATGACCGGCGCCGCTGGTTCAACGCCTCGCACACCTGCTCCAGCGTGATCTCCGGGGTTTTCCCCCCGGAGCCGATCCGTGTGCTCGGCGACAAATCCCATCACCACCAGACACATCGTCATATGTCTCATCGCTGCTCCAACGCGATCCGCCACTTCGGGCGGTACGCCACCTCGTCGGGGATGGCGACCTCGCGGCAGCGCTCGCGGTCGTCGCTCCCGCTTCGGGGCAGGCACAGGTCGCCGTCGATGAGCGTTTTGAAGAGGCCACGGACGATCCCGAGGTGGACGGTGACGACGCAGTTCCCGACCTTGCCGAGCGAGCCGCACCACTGCCGCTGCACGCCGGGGTCTTGGTCCCCTTCTTGGCGACGGAGGTTTCATCGATGACGCCGACCGTGCCGAGGTCGTCGTCCGCGCCGGGAGGAGGCGGCGGGGCGAGGCGCTGCTGCAGGAGGTCGCGCATGCGGAGGTGCTGCCAGACATGGTCGCGGAGGAACTCCTGCAGGGTGCGGACGGCGGCGCCGCAGGCCAGCGCGATCGGCTCGACGCTCTTGCGGGGCAGGTCCGAAAGCAGGCCACGGCAGTAGGCGTGCAGGTGCTTGGCGGTGCGCTCCTGGGCGAAGAGGCCGGCGAAGAAACGCAGGTGCGCGGCGTAGCCGAGCCGAGGGCAAGGATCTGTCGCGGAGTCACGTCCCACCTCCTTATGCGGATGGAGGCTGTACGAATCCCCAGCCAGCTGGCCTCAGCTGGTGTAGCGCTGTAGTGCTGGTGACGAGGTCCTCCGCGCGGATCGGCGTGACGCCGAAACGGCGGATCGACACCAGCGCCCCGTCGAGGGCGAGCGGCGGGATGATGGCGTTGACGCGGCTGCCGTCGGGGAGCCTCGCGTCGACCATCGGGCTGCCTTCGTCGATGCGCCGGCCCGACTCGCCGACGATGCGCTGCACGATGTGGCGCAGGTGCGCTTCGTCGCTGAAGACCACGTCGGTCAGTTCGAGGCGGCCTGCGCGCTCGACGTAGACCGTCTGCGGGCCGTTGATGAGGATGTCCGACACCGTCGGATCTTTCATCAACGATTCAAGCGGGCCGAGGCCGAACGTCTCGTCCAGCACCTCGGTCACGAGCCGGTCGCGCTCCTGGCGGTTGAGCAGGCTGGAGCTTTTCTGGCAGACCTCCTCCGTCACGTTGCGCACTTCCAACCGCAGCTGCTCCCTGGTCATCTTGGCGAGGGCGGCGAAGTCCATGCCGACGACCAGGCGGTGGTGCAGCTGGGCCTTGAAGCGGCGCAGCTCCTCCTGGACACGCGGGTCGGCGGCGCCGGGCGCGGCCAGCGGATCGCGGGCGAACTCGTCGGCGCCGTGGGAGAAGGGCAAGGTGCGGGGCATGGCGGTCTCTCGCGGGTTAACCAATCGCCTCACAGAGCTGCTTCAAGGTCGGCAGCAGCCCGGACGTGCTCGTCGTGGCTTCGAAGTTGATCTTCGCCATTTCGCGGATCGCGTTGCTCATCTTGCTTTTCGGGCTTTTGACCACCTCAGGCACGCCGCTGTTGTTGGCGGCGTTCACCGTCGTCGGGTCGTACGGCACGAAGCGCGACAGCTTCTCGCCCAGCGCGTCCTCCGCCTCCTCGATCGGCAGCTCGCTCGGCTGGCCGGAGTGGCTGATGACCACCTTCACGCGTGTCCGGGCGACGCCCAGCTTGGTGAAATGATCGAGTACGCGGCGCGCGTTGCGCAGCGAGGTGCAGTCGAGCCGGCCAGGCTTGCGGAGGATCTCGTCGGGGATGGCGATCTTGCCGATGTCGTGGACCGGGGCGCCGAGGCGGATCGTGTCCTTCTCCAAGGCGGACAGGTTCAGCTCGTCGGCGAGCATCAGGGCGTAGTCGGTGACGCGCTGGGTGTGGTTGCCGGTGTACTCGTCGCGGTACTCGACGGCGCGGGCCATCGCGGTGATCGTCTCCAGGAACAGCTTCTGCTGCGACTCGGCGTGGCGGAGCGCCCGGTCCAGCGACTTCTCCTCCACCATCCGCAGGGCGGCGGCGGCCTGCTGCTTCTCGGTGATGTCGCGGAACACCAGCACCACGCCGGCCACGCCGAACTTCGTGGTGCGGATCGGGGCGGCGCTGTCGTCGATGGGGATCTCGGCGAGGTCGCGGGCGATCAGCAGGGTCGGCTCCGACCGCTTGACGATGCGGTCCTCCAGCAGCGCCCGCAGGGCCGGCGAGCGCCGGGCCATCCGCGTGCGGGGATCGACGATGCGGAAGACCTGCTCCAGCGGCAGCCCCGCCGCCTCGTCGCTGCGCCAGCGGGTCAGCGACTCGGCGACCGGGTTCATGAACATCACCATCCCGTCGCGGTCGGCGGCGATGACGGCGTTGCCGATGCTGGCGAGCGTGGCGGCGAAGTGCTCCTCGCTCTCGCGCAGGCGCCGCTCCAGCTCGGCTTTGTGCAGGGCCATCTCGATGGGGACGCGGAACTCGCGCTCGCTGATCGGCTTGACGAGGTAGCCGAGCGGGCCGGTCTCTTGGCCCGGCGGATCGTCGCGTCGTCCGAGTGGGCGGTCAGGTAGAGGTGCGGCGTGTCGAAGCGCTGCTTCATCCGCGCCGCCGCCTCGATCCCGTCCAGTTTCCCTTTCAGGTGGATGTCGAGCAGGACCAGGTCGGGGTGCCGGCTCTCGACGAGCGCGATCGCCTCCTCGCTGGTGGCGACCGCGTCGACGACCTTCAGCCCAATCGCCTCCAGGTGGTCGCGGATCTCCTCGGCGATCAAGGC
>JAYSSW010000836.1:0-6606 GCA_043720335.1 Planctomycetia bacterium | reverse complement strand
CTTCGTCCACGACCAGGGCAAGTTCGGCTCCCTGGACCAGAGCGTCCCCCGCGCCCTCGATTGGCTCCGCCAACGCCGCGACCAGAAGTTCTTCCTCTTCCTCCACGGCTACGACGCCCACGGCCAATGCACCCCCGCCAACGGCTACGACTACCGCTACGTCGACAAAGGCTACGACCGGCGCTTCACCGGCGCCGAGATCGAGCAGGAGATCCTCCGCGAAGAAGGCCTCGAACGAGGCCAGCTCACCCTCCGCGACGCCGACGTCCGCTTCTGGCGCGCCGTCTACGACGAGAAGATCGCCCGGCTCGACGCCCGCTTCAAGCAGTTCGTCGCCGAGTTCGACAAGCTCGGCCTCGGCGACAAGACCCTCTTCGTCCTCACCTCCGACCACGGCACCGAGGTCTACGAGCACCGCCGCTTCGACCACGGCTTCACCCTCTACGACGAGCAGCTCCACGTCCCGCTCATCGTGAAGCTGCCCGGACGCAACGCGGCGAAGTCGATCACCGACCGCGTCAGCAGCATCGACCTGATGCCGACGATCCTCGACCTGCTCGACGTGCCGCTCGACCCGGCCGTGCAGAAGCAGATGCGCGGCGTCAGCCTGGTCCCCGCGATGCGGGGCGAGCCGCCCGACGAATCCATCGCGCGCGACCTGTTCGCGGAGACCGACTATCGGCAGTACACCTACAAGCGGGCGATCATCACCCCCGACGGCTGGAAGCTGATCTACACGCTGGAGAGCCGCACCCGCGAGCTGTACCACCTGGAGAAAGATACGGAGAATCGGACAACCGCGCCGACGCCGAGCCGGCGCTGGCGAAGGAGCTGGAGCGAAAGTTGTTCGCGCACTACCGCGCGATCGGCCACGACCTGACCAGCCGCCGCTGGGAGATCGGCCTGAACCCGGTCTACCCGTCGCAAGCGAAGCCACGCTGACGAAACCGCTGCTTGCGGCGTCTTTCATCCAAGCCGGAACGCCAAGCGAACCTTGACCGCCGCTGGTCGGCGGGACCACGGGAAGGAACGATCGGGAAGAAGGCAGTTCCTTGACAGTCGCCGGATGTCTGAGCCCGAAGCGCGAGCGAGGCCGACCCGCGCGACGGTCGCAAGGGAAGCGTCTCCCGTTCGACGATGCGCAGCGAATCGCGGCGCGAGTCGCGGCTCCCGCTGCGCGAGTCGCCGTTCCCCGGGCCCACACCGTCGCGCGGTTCGGCCTCGCTCGCGCTTCGGGCTCAGGCGCAGAAGCGCCAAGCGAACGAAGGCAGTTCCTTGAGAGGCTACTTCATGCGAGATGCTTCGCTCACGCGCCACTTCGACGCAAATCGCCTCGCAGCACTGCGCGTTTTGCGGGCAGTCGTGCCTGCATGCTGGGCATGGCGGGTTTTCGTGCTGCGCGGATCCAGGTGGTGATTTTCCGACTTAAAGCCCTGTCTTTGTGTCGTTTGCGAGAATATCGACACGCACCTCTTATTGCTGGCACAAGACTTGCTCTCCATGCAAAACATTCGTGCCAAGCGAGCTTGTCGTTTCGATTTGCGCTGAGACCTCTCGGTGGGTTAGGTCGTTTCAGGAGGATCGGATCGCGTTTTCGTGAACCGGCAGCCCCAGAACCTTTACCTCTCCCCGGTACGGCTCTGTGCCCAACCGTCCAAGTGTCTTTGGAGGATTTGCCTTGTCCCGCATGCTTCGTTTGTTCACCCCCCTTCTCGGCCTCTGGATCCTCGCGGCGGCGCCCCTGCTGCACGCCCAGGAACCCGCCCCCAAAATCTCCCCCCTCGAAGCGATTGAGAAAAGCGTCGCCAAGGCGCAGTCCGCCGGCGACGAAGCCCTCATCCGAGGCGACACCGCCTGGATGATGGTCTCCACCGCCCTCGTCCTGCTCATGGTCCCCGGCCTGGCCCTCTTCTACGGCGGCATGGTCCGCCGCAAGAACGTCCTCGCCACCATGATGCAAAGCATGGTCTGCCTCGCCCTCGTCGGCGTCTTCTGGTTCGTCGCCGGCTACTCCCTCGCCTTCGGCGACCCGTGGATCCGCATCGGCGGCATGAGCGTCCTCGGCTGGAACTCCAACCTCGTCATGCTCAAGGGGGTCAACCCCGCCGACATGCTCCCCAACACCAACATCCCCATCTACCTGCACATGCTCTTCCAGGGCATGTTCGCCATCATCACCCCCGCCCTCATCAGCGGCGCCCTCGCTGAACGCATCCGCTTCAAGGCGTACTGCATCTTCACGCTGCTGTGGATGGTCTTCGTCTACTGCCCCCTCGCCCACTCCGTCTGGGCCATGGACTGGAACTGGAACTACTCCCTCGCCAACAACGCCATCGAGAAGAAGGGCGACCAGGACGGCAAGGCCCAGTACCTCGACGGCCTCCTCAGCAAGATCGCCGACTCCAAGGAGAAGGAAGAAACCACCAAGAAGTACGAGGACACCGGCAAGGGCATGGTCGGCGCGCTCGGCGTGAAGAACGCCCTCGACTTCGCCGGCGGCACCGTCGTCCACATCGCGGCCGGCTTCTCCGCTCTCGCCTCGATCCTCGTGCTGCGCCGCCGCCTCGGCTACCCGCACCAGTCGTTCCACCCCAACAGCATGGTCCTCACCCTCACCGGGGCCGGCCTGCTCTGGTTCGGCTGGTTCGGCTTCAACGGGGGCAGCGGCCTCGCCAGCGGCACGCTCGCCGTCTCCGCCTTCACCGCCACGCAGGTCGCCGCCGCCACCGCCGCCCTCGTCTGGGCGCTGATGGAATGGCTGCACCGCGGCAAGCCCACCGCCCTCGGACTCGCCTCCGGCCTGGTCGCCGGCCTCGTCGCCGTCACCCCCGCGTCCGGCTTCATCATGCCCTGGGCCGCGATGCTCATCGGACTCGCCGCCGGCGTCGTCTGCTACTTCTCCGTCACCATCTGCAAGCCCCTCTTCGGCTACGACGACTCCCTCGACGCCTTCGGCGTCCACGGCGTCGGCGGGTTCCTCGGCGCCGTCCTCACCGGCGTCTTCTGCTCCAAGCTCGTCAACCCCGCCGGCCAGAACGGCTGGTTCTACCGCACCTTGATCGACTCGGAGAACAAACCGGCTGCCGGCGCGGAGCAGATCATCATCCAGCTGATCGCCTCCCTCGTCGCCGCCGCGCTCGCCTTCTTCGCCACGCTGGTCCTGGTGAAGCTGGTCGACCTCGTCTTCGGCTTCATCACCGACGACCGCAGCGAGGTCGACGGCCTCGACCTGACCGAGCACGGCGAGACCGGCTTCGACCTGGGCCTGGCCTCCACGGCCGGCACCGTCCCCGGCGACAGCGAGCCGCGCCGCGCGGTGGTCCCGCCCAACGGGCTGGGCCGCTTCGAGGTGGTCGTCGACGGACCCAGCAGCGGCGAACTGCTCGCCGCGTGGTCCGAGCTGTGCGTCCCCACCGCGATGGCCCCCGCCGAGTTCAAGGCGCTCTACCCGTACGTGACGACGGTGCAGGGCAACCGCTTCCGCTTCCGGGGCGGCGACCGCCAGCTCCTCAGCGCCCAGCTCAAGAGCCTGTTCGAGAACAAGCTGCGCTCCCCCGTCCGCGTGAAAGTCGAAGCGTGACCCGGATCTTTCAGCACCCCGGAGTGGTTGATCCGCTCCGGGGCCTTCTCCCGTTCAATCGCTGACCCCAAAAGGAACCATTCTGATGAAGCTCATCGTGGCCATCATCCGGCCGGAAAAGCTCGAAGCGGTCCAGGCCGCCCTCAACGAGCACGATATCTACCTCATGACCGTCACCGACGTGCGCGGCTGCGGCCGCCAGCGCGGGTTCACCGAGGTCTACCGCGGCGCCGAGATCCAGGTCCGCCTGCTCCCCAAGCTCAAGATCGAGATGGCCGTCAACGACGCCTTCGTCGAGGCCGCCATCGAGGCCATCGTCCACGCCTCGCGCACCGGCGACACCGGCCAGGTCGGCGACGGCAAGATCTTCGTCCTCTCGCTCGAGGACTGCGTCCGCATCCGCACCGGCGAGCGCGGCGGCCAGGCCATCGGGCCGTGAGTCGCGGCTTCCGTTGAGCGGGGATTGTCCCGCGTCGGAGAAAGAAACAAAGCGCCAAGCCCCACCATGAGCAACGCGATTGGTGGGGGTCGAACCTTGCGACCACTCACCCCCAGGAATCGCTTCGCGCATCCTGGGGCTTGGCGCTTCAACTATCCTTCGCGGACAGGAACCCTGCAACCCCGCCCGCCCGTTGTCGCAGCCCTTCCCCCCGCCCCTGGCAAACCGGGCGCGGCCAGATACCCTTGATGGAAACAAACTCTCTCCCTCAATCCATTCTCAGGAGCACCTTGGATGACCCCGAAAGAAGTCCTCACCCTCATCCGCGAAAAGCAGGTCAAGGCGGTTGACCTCCGCTTCGTCGACTTCCCCGGCACCTGGCAGCACGTCACCACGCCGGCGGCCAACATCGAGGAGGCCACCTTCGAGGAAGGCGTCGGCTTCGACGGCTCCTCCATCCGCGGCTGGCAGGCGATCAACGAATCCGACATGATCATGCTGCCCCACCCCGACACCGCCTTCATCGACCCCTTCTTCAAAGAAACCACCCTCGTGATGACGTGCTCCATCAAGGACCCGCTCAGCCACCAGGAGTACAGCCGCGACCCCCGCTACATCGCCCGCAAAGCCGTCAACTACATGATCTCGTCCGGCATCGCCGACACCGCCTACTTCGGTCCCGAACTCGAGTTCTTCGTCTTCGACAGCGTCCAGGTCGACCAGGGATCCAACTTCGCCTTCTACAAGGTCGACAGCGAAGAAGGCGTCTGGAACTCCGGCAGGGACAGCACCCCGGGCAACCCCAACCTCGGCAACAAGATCCGCCACAAGGAAGGCTACTACCCCGTCCCCCCCACCGACACCCTCACCGACCTCCGCACCGACATCATGCTCCGCCTCATCGAGGCAGGCATCCCCGTCGAACTCCAGCACCACGAGGTCGCCACCGCCGGACAGTGCGAGATCGGCATGAAGTTCTCCCCCCTCGTCGAGATGGCCGACAAGGTCATGAAGTACAAGTACATCGTCAAGAACACCGCCAGGAAGTACGGCAAGACCGCCACCTTCATGCCCAAGCCCCTCTTCGGCGACAACGGCACCGGCATGCACGTCCACTCCTCCCTCTGGAAGGACGGCAAGAACCTCTTCGCCGGCTCCAGCTACGCCGGCTTCAGCGAGATCGGACTCTACGCCATCGGCGGGCTCCTCAAGCACGCCCCCGCCATCTGCGCCTTCTCCAATCCCACCACCAACAGCTACAAGCGCCTCGTCCCTGGCTTCGAGGCCCCCGTCAACCTCGCCTACAGCCAGCGCAACCGCTCGGCGTCGATCCGCATCCCCATGTACTCCTCCAGCCCCAAGGCCAAGCGCCTCGAATTCCGCTGCCCCGACCCGTCCAGCAACCCCTACTTCACCTTCTCGGTGATGCTCATGGCCATGCTCGACGGCATCAAGAACAAGATCAACCCCGGCGAACCCCTCGACAAGGACATCTACGACCTCGAACCCGAGGAGCTGTCCAAGGTCCCCAAGGCCCCCGGCTCGCTCGAGGAGTCGCTCAACAACCTCGAGAAGAACCACGCCTTCCTCATGCACGGCGACGTCTTCACCAGCGACGTGATCGAAACCTGGCTCGACTACAAGCGCAAGAAGGAAGTCGACCCCATGCGCCTGCGCCCGCACCCCTATGAGTTCTTCCTGTACTACGACTGCTAGTCCGTGGATCAGCGACGAAACGAGGAAGCCGAGCAAGACGCTCGGCTTCCTTCGTTCTTCGGGCTCAGAATGTAGCCCTGAGCCCGAAGCGCCAGCGAGGCAGCACGCGCGACGATACGGGATAAAGGGAGCGGCGACTCGCGCAGCGAGAGACGCCCGGCGGCGCCTGCCTCGCTGCGCGTCGGCAGCCCCGACACGGGACGCCCAAGCCGAACCGTCGCGCGTGCTGCCTCGCTCGCGCTTCGGGCTCAGAATGCGGGAAAAAGGATTGCTTCGCAGGCGCTGCGGGCTCAGAATGAGCAGAAACACGAACACTCCCTCGGTCCTTCGCGCAGGACACTCCGATGGGCAACGACGAGTTCCCGCTCGCCTACTTCATCACCTGGACGACCTACGGCTCCTGGCTGCCGGGCGACGAGCGGGGCTGGGTCAAGCGCGGCGAGCGAACGGTGCAGCCTCCCGATCCGCTCCGGCGCGAAGCCGCCGCGCAGGCGATGTCCGAGGACGCGGTCGTGCTGTCGCCGGCGCAACGGTCGGCCATCGACGCGATGATCGCCAGGCACTGTGCTTTTCGCGGCTGGATCCTGCACGCGCGCAACGCCCGCACCAACCACGTCCATGTCGTGGCGAGCGCCGCGGCCACGGGTGAAACGATGCGCTCGCAGCTCAAGTCATGGTGCAGCCGAGCGCTGTCGGAGCAAGCCGGCCTGGTCGGGCGAGGCAGGAACGGCCAGCGGCGCTGGTGGACCGAAGGCGGCGACGTCGAGTGGATCGACAACGACGAGAGCCTGAGCAACGTGATCCAATACGTCAACGAACTGCAGTGAAGCGATTCTTCGCGAACCCTGAGCCCGAAGCGCCAGCGAGGCAG
>JAYSSW010000835.1:0-6606 GCA_043720335.1 Planctomycetia bacterium | reverse complement strand
TCGTGTCGAGCAGCCCGTCCTCCTTCACCGGAGGCTCCGTCACCTTCACCGCCACCGTGCGGCAGACCGCCCCCAGCGTGCGGACACCGAACGGCACCGTGACCTTCTTCATCGACAACGTCGCGGTCGCCACCAACGTCGCCGTGAGCGCCAGCGGCGTCGCCACCTTCACCACCAAGACGCTCAGCGCCGGCGCCCACACGGTCAAGGTCGTCTACAACGGCAACGCCAGCTTCAACGCCAGCACCTCGGCCAACCTTACGCAGACCGTCCGCGTCCAGCCCCTCGCCTTCAAGACCGTCCCCGCCGCCGTCCGCTCCGGCTCGCTCTTCACCGTCGTCGTCAACGTCCGCAACGCCGGCGGCGGCTACGACACCGCCTTCAACGGCTTCGTGACGCTCGCCCTCAACTCCGCCCCCGCCGGCGGCAAGCTGACCGGCGTCCTCTCCGTCCGCGCGGTCCGGGGCATCGTCACCTTCAAGAATCTCAGCCTCAACCGCGCCGGCGCCTACACGCTCCGCGCCACCGGGGCCAACTCGCCGGCCGCGATCTCCACCAAGATCAACACCGTCGCCTCCAAGTTCGCCGGCGTGGTCGACCTGACCAACCGCGGAACCCTCGTCAACAACTCGGGCCTCACCGCCAACATCCCGTTCGCCCTGGTCATCTACGCTCAGGACGTGACCAACGCCACCGCGACCAACTTCAACGGCGCCGTCGCCCTCTCCGTCATCAGCGCACCCGCCGGCGGCAAGGTCTCCGGCCCGTTGTCCGGCGCGATGGTCAACGGCGTCATGGTCCTCAAGAACCTCACCGTCAACGTGGCCGGCACCTATGTCCTCAAGATCACGTCCGGCGCCACGGTCGGCTTCGTCACCCTCGTCGGCCGCGGCCGCCGCTCGTAGCCTCCACGCCTGTCGAAAGCCCAGGGACCGCCGTCCCTGGGAATGAAAAAAGGACCGGCTCCCTCCCCACGCTTCGGGGAAGGAGCCGGTCCTTTTTTCACGGAAGGCTCGTCGCTACTTGATGTCCTTCCGCTCGATCTCGGCCATCTCCTTGCCTCCCTCGCTGAACAGGAAGCGGTTCGATCCCCCTGCTTCCACGGCCACGATGAGCGGCGCGGCGCTGGTCGAGCTGCTGTCCTTCTTCTCGACGGTGTAGTGCAGTGTGATCTTTCCCTTGCAGCTCTCGGTGCGCACGTCCTTGTAGGTGAACGAGGCCGCCCCCTTGCTGACGACGACGAGGACGACCTTCGACTCGAACGTCTTGTCGTCGATCAGCTTGTACTTCTGGCCCATGACGAAGCCGACGCCGAAGATCTCGTCGAACTGCTTCTTGCTGGTGACGACCGCGAACGCCGGGCTGCCCTTGAGCGGCGCCGTGTTCTTGACGAAGTACGGCTGCTTGTAGATTTCGCCGTCGATCTTCTCGACCTTGTCGCCGGCGTGCAGGCCTGGGACGAAGGCGACCAACGCGACCGCGATGCTGAGCCAACGCATGGAGAATCCCTCGGTGAGACGTGGACCGAAACCGCATTCATCCTACTGAATCAGGCGTTGAGATCCTGAGCCCGAAGCGCGAGCGAGGCAGCACGCGCGACGACGTGAAGTGAAACCGCATTTATCCCACAAGGCTGCACAAGAACTGAGCCCGAAGCGCGAGCGAGGCAGCACGCGCGACGACGTGAAGCGATGGCCCGGCGACTCGCGCAGCGAGAGCTGCCGGACGCCGCCGCGTCGCTGCGCGTCGGCGAGCGGGACACGGCACGGCACGCATCGTCGCGCGGTGCGGCCTCGCTCGCGCTTCGGGCTCAGGGTCGCTGCAGCCTCGCCCGCGCGGTGACCGCCTCGCGTGTCAAGTGCGCGTCGGCATCGCCGCCCGCCAGTTTTTCAAGCAGCGCCCGTGCAGCGACGCGCTCCAGCACTTCGACCGCGCGGATCTCGCGCAGCCGCTCCGCGCTCGGCGTGGCGAGCTTGGCGAGCAGCCTTTCGATGCGCTGGCGCGACTCGAGGGAGCGGGCGGACTTGGCCGACTGCGCCAGGAACGCCTCGATGGCGTCGCCCAACTTCTCCAACTCGGCGTAGGCCCGCTGCCGCTCGGCGAAGCTGTCGCTTTCGAGCTGCGCCAGCAGCGGCGCCGCGCGGGCGATGTCCGGCTTCCCCGCCGGCGCCAGCCGGGCCGCGATCAGCTCGACTGCAGCGTCACCGTTGGGGACCAGCCGCCGCAGCGCCGCGAACGCCTTCCCCGCGTCCGGGTCGGCCAGCGCCTTCCACAGCGCGTCGCGGTCGGCGCCGGTCCACGCCTCGCGCTTGCCGAGGTGCTTGTCGTACACGTCCCAGACGTAGCACGGCGCTTCGTTGCTGGACGCCGCGAGCAGCTCGCTGTTCGCGGAAAAGCCCAGATCTCTCACTTCGCTTTGATGGCCAATGAAACGGTGACGGACGCGCAGCGACGCGGTTTCCCAGACTGTGATCGCGTCAGGCTCACCAGAACCAACCAGCATCCGTCCGTCTGGCGAGTAGCGAACGGCGTACACGCCATTCGTGGAAATCACGGTTTGCAAGCTACCCTTGGCAACGTCGTACAAGTCGACGGCCATCGACCGCAGCACGCGGTCCCGGCGAACCACCGCGAGCTGCTGGGCGTCCGGCGACAGCGCCAGGTCGAAGATGTCTCGCCGGTCGAGCGTGATCCGCCGGACGAGGTTTCCTTTCCGCAGATCCCACAGAAAGCATTGGGGATCCCGGTTCGTTTCGAACATCGAGTCGTCCGTGACCAGCCATCGTCCGTCTGCGGACATGGCCTGGTGCATCGGCAACACCTCGTGCCCCTTCAGCTCGAACACTTGCTCTCCTGTCTTTACGTCCCAGACATAGACGGAAGTTTCGCTTCCCAGGGAAACCAGTCGGCTGCTGTCCGGAGTGAAGCGGAGCGTGTGCAGGTACTTGCCGGGCACTTTGACTCGCCTGGCCACTTTGCCGCTATCAGCGTCTTGAAGGACGAACTCGCTTGACGATTTGAATTTCTCCGCAAGAGCCACCCATTTGCCGTCGGGGGACGCGTCGTTGAAGTAGTTGTTCGTCAAGGGGCTGGACTTGCTTCGTCTCGTTTCGCGGCCGCTGATCGGGTTCCAGAACTGGAAGTCCTCGCCGTAGCTCTGGACTTGTCCGTTGGGAAGGAATCGGCGCACGTTGACGCCGATCATGGGGTCAGCGGAAGCGAGTAGACGCTGGCCGTTCTTGAAGTCCCATTGGCTGATTCCGCCTGAGTTGTTTCCAACCGCCAACGTCTGTTCGTCCGGGGAGAACGCCAGACTCATCGTGGTTGGCCGCGTGTGGAATTTCTGAAGCTCCTTGCCCGAGGCAGTGTCGTAGACGGCGACATAGCTCCATTGGCTTCCGACAATGACGCGCCGGCTGTCGGCGGTGAAGTGGGAAGCGAAGATTCCGAAAGTTGCTCCATCGCCCTGGATGCGGCAATGCTCCCTGCCGGTCTCCGCGTCCCAGATCCGCGTGGTCGAGTCGTCCCCCACAAGCACTTCGCCCAGCAGCCGCGTGCCGTCCGGGGAATACTTCAGGCTGGCCGGCCGGCCGGGACCGAACGGAAGCGGACGCAGCGCCTCTCCGGTCGCCAGGTCGAACCGCTCGACCATCTTTTCATCGGAGCAAACCGCGAGGACTTTGCCATCCGGTCGGAACGCGACGTTGTGCACGGTTCCGCCCGTCGCTTTGAACGAATGAACGCGCTCGCCGGTGCTGGTGTCGAACACTTCAGCGACACCCCGGAAACTCCCCACGGCGAAGCAATCCCCGCGTGGCGAAATCTGCGTGCGGTAGAGAATCACTTTTTCCGCGAAAGGCACCAACTTGGTCCGCTTGCCCGTTTCGAGATCGTGCCATGCGATGCCTGCTTGCTGGATCAGAACCAGATGCTTGCCGTCCGCATGGAGCCGCATCGGTTCGTCGTACTCGGACTTGGTGGCAACTTTCCAGAGAGCGGCGCCGTTGGCAGCATTCCAGCACGTCAGGCCGGATCCGGTCGCCAGGGTGATGAGTCGTTTGCCGTCCGGCGTGTAGGCCACGCCTCGCATCATCCCCGCGTGGCGGAACTTCGACGAGCCGATGCGGGTGAGGACGCCGTCGGGCAGCGGCACGCCTTCAGCGTCGACGCGCGGCGGGTCGGCGTGGAGTTGCGAAGTTGACAGCAGCAGAAGCAGCGCGAGCAGCAGGGGGCGATTCATGACGGGCTACCGAAGGGTTATTCGAGCACGGCCCAGGGCCGCGACGGCGAAGATGATCGGGTACAGCTTCTCATAGTACCAGAGCTTCGCAAAGTAGAAACCGATCGGCGTCGGGTCGTGCAGGCCACCCGCTTCGACGCAGTCCACGAGCCATGCCAGGCCACTTTCGATGGCGTCAGGGGCCGGCGTGGCGAGAAGCACCTCGACGGCGAGGGCGGTTTCCTCCAGGCTCGACGGCGTGCCGAGGCCCCCCCCCCAGCCGCCGTCGGGGTTCTGGTTGGCGAGCAGCCAGGCGATGCCTTTGCGGGCCGGCTCCACGTCGAGCATTTCGAGGTCGCGGTAGGCGGCCAGCACGCGGGCGGTGCCGTAGGTCGGGTTCTCGTCGTCGGGCGCGTGCTGATTGCCGAACCAGAGCGGCAGCCAGGAACCGTCCGGCCGCTGCATCCGCGCGAGATAGGCGAGCGCGGCGGGCAACTGAAGTTGAGCATGGAAAAAAATGGGCCTACTGACTGCACTGTCGCTAGCACGCAAAGTTACGGTCCTGATCTCACGCTTGGAAAAGCGACCTGCTGTTGTTCCTCCAACGAAACTGGCCACCGCGCGGATTGCATGTGCAGTGAGATCGCTGCCGCTGCGGTCGAAAGGAAGATGGCCCCAGCCACGGCAGAACGTGGGCCAGCCGCCGTCGCGGTTTTGCAGGCCGAACAGCCACGCGAAGCCGCTCGGTATCGGATGCCACGATGCCGAGGGCGAAACGGTTGGCGAGCCAAGCGCCGCTTCCAAATGATGCAGCGCGATGATCGCCCCCGGCGTGTCGTCGGCGTCGGGGACGCCGCCGGGGAGGTCGGTCCACGCCCAACCGCCGGGGTCGGCGCCGGTGAACGGGTGGCGCTCGCGGTACTGCTGACGGACAATCCAGTCGCGCACCGCTTCCAGGCAATCCAGCGAATGAAGCTCGCCCGCCGTCGCCAGGGCGTTGATCGACAGCGTCGTGACCCAGGTGGCGAGATTCGTGTCGATGGCCCAGCCGCCGTCGGGCAGAACCGAGTTGACCAGGAAGCGGACGCCGTCGGCCGCGACCGGGTGGCTCGCGTGCCCGATCGACGCCAGGCTGAGCGTGACGAAACTGGTCAGCGGCGTCGCTTCGAGGTAGCCGCCGCTCGACGGCTGGATCGCGCGAAGGACATTGAGCGTGCGGCTGCGGCTCGCCCAGCGGGTGAAACGCGTGAACGGGTTCCACGACCGGCGGTGCTGGTGCACGCATTGGCCGATCGCGATGAGGGCCGGCAGGGCGTAGCTGACGACGTGCAGCTTCACGAAGCGGAACCACGACTGAGGCAGCACCGCTAGTTCAAAGGGCAGCGGCGGCACCTCGTTCCACGACACCAGCCCCGCCAGGGCGCACGTCGTCAAAATCGGCGTCGCGAAGGTCCGATCCTTGCCGTAGCGCTGGCGGATCGCTTCCGGCCACTTCGCTTCCGGCCCGTAGCCCGCACGCAGCCAAACTTCCGCGCGTTCGACCGTGGAGTGATGCACTTCGCTCGATTTCGTCAGATAGAACGCGGAGCGGCAGAGCATCGTCGTCGAGATGTTGCTGAAGCTTTTGGTCGTGTCGCCCCAGCCGCCGTCCGTGTTCTGGTGCTCGACAAGCCAGCGCAGCCCGCGTTCGACGATCTCGCGATGCGACACGCCGCCATGCTGTTCGACGAGTGACAAGGCCATCACCGCTGTCGCGGTCGAGAGGGCCGAGGTGGAAAGCTCGCCGACCCAATGCCCCTCCGGCGTGCGTTCCTTCAGCAGCGCGGCAAGGGCGGTTTGGTACGCGGCTTCGAGCCGTTCGGAAGAAGCGAGAGCCATGAACGAGGACTACCAAATGGTTTGGATCGACGAGGCCTGTATCTTGCGATCACGCGGCACGAGAGGCAATTGCAGCACGAGCGCCGTGGCCGCGATGATTCGGTCAGGCATGTCGGGAACATCGCTTCGTGGAACGAGATGAATCGCCCGCGTGACGGCCCGGTTCAGGTCAGCGATGAGGATGGCTGCGTCGGCTGCGTCCAGAGCGTCGGTGATGGTTTCGAGGACCGCTTCGGCGATTCGTCGCTTCTCGATCAGGTATCGTATTTCGACGAGGCTGATCGCTGACAGAAAGACCGGATCGCCCTTCGCGGCGGCATCCTTGATGGCATCGCGAGCGGTTGCGGAAAGACGGCCTGGATCGGTGAAGAACCAAATCGCCGCGTGCGTGTCGACGACAACCGATGCCATTATACGCTACGCGGCCAAGAATGAGGCTGGCTTGAAGGTCTGGAAATGGTGCGTCATCAGGGACTGCAGTTTCTCTCGGTGCTCCGTGGGGATCTTGG
>JAYSSW010000834.1:0-3142 GCA_043720335.1 Planctomycetia bacterium | reverse complement strand
GCGCGGGGAGCATCGTTGGGGATTTCCACGGCGGGCTGACGCCGCGCCGCTCGCCGTTGCCCGTAATGTTCGTCGACTGAGGTTTTGAAACCGTTTCTGACCTGAATCCCGCGCCCGCCATCCGAATCGTCGCGCGGGGCCTGCCACTCCTTGCCCGTCGTGGCTCTGAAAAGCATCGCATTCCTGACCGAGCCGAGTATCTGCGAAGTTGTCCCCTTGTCGCTGGAGCGGCCGGGCGGTAAAACACGCCTTCCACGAAATCGGGCCGTGTCGGCGAGGAGATGCCGGCGCGGACGGGTTATTTGCCATTCCCAGAAAACGATCCCCTTGCAATCTGTCGTGCAGTTCCTAGACTAGCCCGGCAAGAGTGTAGCAACCAACGTCTGGTTCCAGGCAGAACGTCGTTGGCGGCGGAGGTGGTGAGGACCGCAATGTCGATCACGAAAGACCGCAAGACGGAGATCATTGACACCTATCGGCGCAAGCCCGACGACACCGGTTCGCCGGAAGTCCAGATCGCGCTCCTGACCGAGCGCATCACCGAGCTGACCGGCCATCTGCGCACCCACAAGAAAGACCACGCCAGCCGGCGCGGCCTGCTCATGATGGTCAGCAAGCGCTCCGGCCTGCTGAACTACCTGCGCAAGACCCATCGCGACCGCTACCTGGTTGTCATCGGCAAGCTCGGCCTCCGCAAGTAGTCAGGCCCCGCCTCGCTGATCCCTTTCTCTGCGCGCGTCCTTTTCCCCGGAGCCGATTCCGTCGCTCCGGGGCCTCCACCTCGCCCGCCGCCGCACCGACCGACCTCTGCCGGCAACAATCGAGGTACGCATCGTGCAGGCATGTCGTGTAGAAGCGCAGTTAGGCTCCCAAACGCTGTTCCTTGAGACCGGCAAGATCGCCCGGCAGGCCCACGGCGCCGCCGTCGTCGGCATGGGCGAGACCCTCTGCCTCGTCGCCGTCGTCGAAGGACGCGCCGACCCCGCCAAGGGCTTCTTCCCCCTCGTCGTCGACTACCGCGAGAAAACCTACGCGGCGGGCAAGTTCCCCGGCGGCTTCATCAAGCGCGAGGGACGCCCCACCACCAAGGAAATCCTCACCTCCCGACTCATCGACCGACCCATCCGCCCCCTCTTCCCCGCCGGCTACATCAACGAAGTCCAGATCATGGCCGCCGCCATGTCCTTCGACCGCGAGAACGACCCCGACATCCTCTGCATGATCGGCGCCAGCGCCGCCCTGCACCTGTCGCAGATCCCCTTCGTCAAGGTCACCGGCACCGTCCGCGTCGGCCGCGTCGACGGACAACTCGTCGTCATGCCGACCCTCTCCCAGATGGAGGAGAGCGACCTCGACCTGATCGTCTCCGGCACCCGCGACGCCATCACCATGATCGAAGGCTTCGCCCGCGCCATGAGCGAGGACGCGATGGCCGAGGCGATCCAGCTGGCCCACGGCGAAGTCCGCAAGGTCATCGACCTGATCGAAGAATTCCGCGTCAAGGCAGGCCTGCCCGCCAAGCAGCTGCCCGCCGAACCCGCCGTGAACCCGCTCAAGGCGGTCTTCAAGGACAAGTACTACGAAGAACTGAAGATCCTCAAGCAGACGACCGGCAAGGCCGCCCGCGCCGAGCAGATGCGCGGCCTGCGCGAGCGCGTCGGCGCCGCCCACCCCGTCACTGGCGAGGCCGGTTCGCACACCGCGTCCCACATCAGCCACGCCTTCGAGTGGCTGGAGGAACGCGTCGTCCGCGACCTCATCCTCGACGGCAAACGCATCGACGGCCGCACCCCCAAGGAGATCCGCTCCATCGCCTGCGAAGTCGGCCTGCTCCCCCGCGTCCACGGCTCGTCGCTGTTCACCCGCGGCGAAACCCAGGCCCTCGTCACCGTCGTCCTCGGCACCGCCTCCGACGAGCAGCGCGTCGACGGGCTGAACGAGGAGTACAGCAAGAAATTCATGCTGGACTACAACTTCCCGCCCTACAGCGTCGGCGAGTGCAAGCCGATCCGAGGCCCCGGACGCCGCGAGATCGGCCACGGCGCCCTCGCCGAACGCAGCCTCAAGCCGGTCATCCCCGCGTCCGACAAGTTCCCGTACACCATCCGGCTCATCTCCGACATCACCGAGTCCAACGGCTCGTCCAGCATGGCGTCGGTCTGCGGCGGCACCCTCGCCCTCATGGACGCCGGCGTCCCCATCACCGACCCCGTCGCCGGCATCTCCATCGGTCTCGTCCAGGACGGCGACCGCTACACCCTCCTCACCGACATCATGGGCGACGAGGACCACTTCGGCGACATGGACTTCAAGGTCGCCGGCACCGTCCACGGCATCACCGGCATCCAGCTCGACCTCAAGAACCACGGCATCAGCCAGGAGATCGTCCGCAACACGCTGGCCCAGGCCCGCGAGGCGCGCCGCGAAATCCTCAAGCACATCGTCACCACGCTCCGCTTCCCCCGCCCCGAGATCGCCCGCTCCGCCCCGCGCCTGCTCACCGTCAAGATCAGCCCCGACAAGATCGGCCTGCTCATCGGGCCGGGCGGCAAGACCATCAAGGGCATCCAGGAAGCCACCGGCGCCAAGCTCGACATCGCCGAGGACGGCCTGGTCCAGATCGCCCACTCCGACGCCGCCGGCGCCGAGGCCGCCAAGATGCGCGTCGAAGCCCTCTGCGAAGAAGTCAAGGTCGGCAAGGTCTACGAGGGCCGCGTCACCTCCATCAAGGACTTCGGCGCCTTCATCGAGATCCTGCCCGGCCGCGACGGCCTCTGCCACATCTCCGAACTCGACGACAAGTACGTCGAGAAGGTCGACACCGTCTGCAAGATCGGCGACAAGCTGATGGTCAAGGTCATCGCCATCGACGACCAGGACCGCGTCAAGCTGTCCCGCAAGGCCCTGCTCCGCGAGCAGCGCCCCCAGGGCGAGGAAGGCGGCGACGCCCCGCCCCCGCCGCGTGACGACCGCCCGCGTGACGACCGTCCCCGCGACGACCGCCCGCGTGATGGTGGCCGCCCCCCGCGCCGCGACGACCGCCCGCGCCGCCAGGACTGACGCCGCGACGGTGATGCGACCAGCGAAACAGGCAGCCCGTTCATCGGGTTGCCTGTTTCGCTGCGCGTCGCACAGCGAAGGC
>JAYSSW010000833.1:0-6620 GCA_043720335.1 Planctomycetia bacterium | reverse complement strand
GCCGCCTCAGACGGCAGCGGGCTTGAAACGAATTTTTCATTCTCGCGAACCGAGGTTCCCATGCCCTGCCCGACCCCCGAACGACTGCAGCAACTGCTCGACGAGACGCTGCCGGCCGCCGACGCGCAGATCGTCACGCGGCATGTCGAAGGCTGCGCGCACTGCCAGCAGTGCCTGGAGAAGATCACGTCGGGCGCCGGCACGTGGAACGTCACCTGGGAACGCATCGCACGCCACCTCGGCGCCGACGAGGCCCCAGGCACCACCGAGGCGGAAGGCGACACCCCCGCCGGCGGCGACCCGACCCAGGCGCTCCATTCCGCCGTCGGCGACGACGAGGTCGATCTGTCGTTCCTCTCCCCGCCGCGGAAAGCCGGCTCGCTCGGCGCCCTCGACAAATACGACATCCTCGCCGTCCAGGGGCGCGGCGGCTTCGGCGTCGTCTTCAAAGCCTTCGACGCCTCGCTCCACCGCGTCGTCGCCATCAAGGTTCTCAACCCCGCGCTGGCCAGCGTCGGCACCGCCCGGCACCGCTTCGTCCGCGAGGCCCGCACCGCGGCGGCGGTCAGCCACGAGAACGTCGTCGCCATCCACGAGGTCAACGAAGCCGCTCCCATCCCCTACCTCGCGATGCAGTTCGTCAGCGGCCAAACCCTGCACGACAAGCTCAACAAGGCCGGCCCGCTGGGCGTGAAAGAAATCCTGCGCATCGGCATGCAGACGGCGGAAGGTTTGGCCGCCGCCCACAAGCAGGGGCTGGTCCACCGCGACATCAAGCCGGCCAACATCCTGCTGGAGAACGGCGTCGAGCGCGTCAAGATCACCGACTTCGGCCTGGCCCGCGCCGTCGACGACGCCAGCATCTCGCAGTCGGGCGTCATCGCCGGCACGCCGATGTACATGTCGCCGGAGCAGGCGCACGGCCAGCCGGTCGACCATCGCTCGGACCTGTTCAGCCTGGGGAGCGTGCTGTACACGCTCTGCACGGGCCGCCCGCCGTTCCGCGCCGAGAGCACGATGGCGGTGCTGAAGCGCGTCTGCGAGGAGGATCCCCGCCCGATCCGCGAGGTGAACAGCGACATCCCCGACTGGCTGGCGGCGATCGTCGCGAAGCTGATGGCGAAGAACGCCGCCGACCGCTTCCAGACGGCGAGCGAGGTCGCCGACCTGCTGGGCCGTCACCTGGCGCACCTGCAGGAGCCGTCGTCGGCGCCGCTGCCCGCGCCGGTGCCGGTTCCGGTGGGCGAGGCGTCCGCCGCCGCCGCCCGCGCCGCGTTGGCGAAGGAGATCGAACCGAAGGTGAAGGGCTGGATGCTGGGGTACATCGCCGTCATGCTGCTCGGCGGCGTGTCGATCGCGGCGCGGCTGTTCGACCTGCTCTTCTCCCAGACCCTGCTGGTCGCGGCCGGGCTGACCGCCGCGACGGCGCTCGTCAGCTTCGCGGTCGCCTGGCTGGGGTCGGGCCAGCGCCGGCCGATCGCGCGCAGCCTGGCGTGGGTCATGACGGTCGCCGCCCTGTCGTGCGGCGGGCTGGGATCCTACGAACTCCTGGAGCCGCGCCACGCCACGCTGCACGTCGAGAGCCGCGATCCGTCGATGACGTTGACGCTGGAGGACGCCGGGGGGAATGTCCTGCGCAACAGGTTCGCGTCGGCGCAGCTGCGGCTGCCGCCCGGCGCTTACACGCTGCTCGGCCACCAGGGCCGCAAGGAGGTCCATCGCGAGATGTTCTTCCTGCAAGCCGGCGACCATGCCATGCGCGGCGTCGCCCTGCCGCTCGCCGCCCGCGCCGCCGCCGGCCCGGGCTGGGCGCCCCTCTTCAACGGCCGCGACCTCGCGGGCTGGAAACAGGTCGCCGGCTGGAAGGTCGTCGACGGCGTCCTCGACGGCGTCCTCGTCGGGCAGGGGACCGACCAGTTCCTCCTCAGCGAACGTGGCGACTTCGCCGACTTCACCCTTCGCGTCGAGGCGAAGATCAACGCCGCAGGCAACAGCGGCGTCTTCTTCCGCTGCCCGCCCACGGCGGCCGGCGGAGGCTACGAGGCCGAGATCGCCACGCACGGCGACCTGGGGCAGACCGGCAGCCTGTACGCCTACCCGCCGCGCCGCATCCTCAGCCGCGAGACGCGCGTCCTCTCCCAGCCCGACCAGTGGTTCGTCATGGAGATCGAAGCGGTCAAGGGCAGGCTCACGGTCAAGGTCGACGGGAAGGTCGCCTCCGATGTCGCCGACGCCTCGCACAAGAGCGGCTCGCTGGCGCTGCAGTGCTTCACCAAGAACACCGTCGTGCAGTTCCGCCGCATCGACATCAAGGAGATCCGCACGGCCAAGATGGCCGCCGAGGAGGAGGAGCTGAACCGCCTCGTCGAGATCGAGACGCGGGAGGTCGACCGCCTCCAGAAGATGCTGAAGGCCGAAACGATCCCCGTGCACGATCTGCGGGCCGGCGAGGTCAAGCTGCTGGAGGCGAAGATCCGGCTCGCCGAGACGCTCCGGCAGCCCGCCGAGGCGGCGAAGCTGGGCAGGCAGCTCGTCCTGAAGCACGAGCAGATCGTCGAGTTCGTCAAGAAACGGCACGAACAGGGACTCGTCCCCCAGGCCGAGCTGGACCGCGCCCTGAGGCAGCTTCTCGACGCCCGTCAGCTCTGGCCCGACGAGCCAGCCCCCGCCGAGCGAACCGGCGTCCTGCAGCAGCTCCACCAGATCGGCCTCGCCATGCACAACTATCTCGACAAGCACCAGGCGTTCCCCGCCCAGGCGAGCTACGACAAGGACGGCAAGGCGCTTCTCAGCTGGCGCGTCCACCTGCTCCCCTTCCTTGACCAGGAGAATCTGCATCGCCAGTTCAAGCGCGACGAACCGTGGGACAGCGCGCACAACAAGACGCTGATCGGCAAGATGCCGGACGTCTACCGTTCGGCCCGCTCCAAACGGGATCCGGCGGACGGCAAGACGACGTTCCTCGTTCCGGTTGGCGAGAAGCTGATGTTCCTCGGCGCCCGGCAGACGAAATTTGCGGCCCTCGTGTTCGGCTCGTCCAACACGATCCTCGCGGTCGACGCCGACAACAGCGAAGCGGTCGCGTGGACGAAGCCGCAGGACCTCGCCGTCGACCGCAGGAACCCGTCGCTTGGCCTGGCGCGCCAGGGTGACCCGCCGCAGACTCCGATGTTGTTCGCCGACGGGCACGTCCGCATGCTGCGCGCGAACTTGACCGCCGAGGAATGGTGGGGCTACTTCCAGGCCTTCGACGCCGCGCCGAAGTAGCCGGATTGACGCGCCTTCGGCATTCACAAAGATGTTTTGCCCCCACGCCCTCGCTGCGGTTAGAATGCGGCGGTCTCGGGATGAATCACCGCAACGAAGGGGAGCAAACCATGCGAAAATTCGGACTGGCGCTGCTGTGCGTCCTGGCATTGGCGACGGCGGCCGCGGCGCAGGAGCCGTACGGCAGCATCGCGGACGTGAAGCTGGCCAAGGCCGAGGACGCCAAGGACACGCCCAGCGTGCCCGCGCCGAAAGACGCCATCGTGCTGTTCGACGGCAAGTCGCTCGACCTGTGGACCCAGCGCAATGGCAAGCCCGCGACCTGGAAGCTCGTGGACGGCGCCATGCAGGTGCAGGGGGGCGACATCGTCTCCACGACGAAGTTCGACGGCGCCTTCAAGCTGCACGTCGAGTTCCGCGTGCCCTACATGCCGAAGGCGTCCGGGCAGGGGCGGGGCAACAGCGGCGTCTACCTCCAGGGCCGCTACGAGGTCCAGGTCCTCGACAGCTACGGCCTCAAGAGCCGCGACAACGACTGCGGCGGCATCTACGGCGTCGCCACCCCGCTCGTCAACGCCTGCAAGGCGCCCACCGTCTGGCAGTCGTACGACATCCTCTTCCAGTCCCCCAAGGGCGAGGGCGGCAAAGTCACCGAGCCGGGCGTCATCACCGTCCACCACAACGGCGCCCTCATCCACGACAAGGTCCGCATCGTCCGCAAGAACGGCGGCAAGGAGGAGCCGGTCGCCAACACCACCGCCGGCCTCGGCGGCGACCCGGCCGCCCCCGGCCCGATCCTCCTCCAGGACCACGGCAACCCCGTCCAGTACCGCAACATCTTCGTCGTGCCCGTGAAGGAGTAGTCAGCCTTACTAACCCTGAGCGCAAGCGAGGGGATCGCGTGGCACCATGTGATCCCCTCGCTTGCGCTCAGGGTTAGTTCAGATTCGTCCACGTCCCGTCCGCGTGGAAGCGCACGCGGCCTGCACGCCACGCCAGATCGGCCTTGTCGCCGCGCGCGAGGCGCAGCCAGGCGTCGGCGAGGTTGCCGGCGCACATCTGTTGCAGCCCGAGGTACGACGTGGTCACGCGCGGGTTGATCTCGATGGCGACATCGCCGCTGCCGTCTTGCGCATCACCGAGCACCAGATCGACGCCGACGTAGCCGTGCAGGCCGTCGATGCCACGGATCGCACGCAACGCCAGGCTGCGCGCCCGGTCGTGCAGCGACACGTCGAGCGGCACCACGCCCCCTTCGTACTGGAAGCGCCCGTCGCTCGAAAGCGCCTGCGTCGCCGGCAGCAACGGCAGCACGCGCGACGGCCCGACCAGCAGCGCCACGCTCGCGGCGACGCCGGGCACGAACGCCTGCACGATGCCGCGTGACGTCACCCTGTCGCGCTGCGCGACGAAATAAGTCTCCTGCGATCCCGCTCCGTCGCGCGGCTTCACGACCCACGGCAGCGAGAACGTCGCTTCGTCGCAACTCAACACGGTCGCCGGCGTTGGCACGCCCAGCCGCTGCCAGTACTGATACGTCCGCCATTTGTCGGCCGTCAGGCGGACCGCGTCGGGCGACGAGCCGAGCAGCGTGCCGCCAACCTTCACCACCTGCCGTGACAGCGTTTCGAGGATGCCATCGAACTCCGGCGCGATGAGCAGCGTCGCGTCAGCGTCCCGCGCCAGTGCAAGGAACGCCCCGCGATCGCGCACGCAGCGAACCGCCGGCAACCCGGGCAACCCGTCCGCGAGCAGCGTCGCAACCTCGCACGCAGGAACGCGCGCGAAGTCGGCCGCCACTGCCGCCAGCATCGTCCAGCCCTCGCGCAGCAACGACGTCGGCGCCTCGCCGCCAAGACCGCCTGCCGATAGGTGCTCGTAGATAAAAAGATTCAATCGATTGGATCCACGAAGGACACGAAGGCGCACGAAGAAGAAAAGACAAGGAGACAAGGAGACAGGGAGAAGAGGAGACAAGGAGGAAGTGACGCCATTCAAGAGCGAATCTCACGCTTCCTGTCTTTTTTCTTCGTGCCCCTTCGTGTCCTTCGTGGACCCATTCTTTTGAAGTCCCGCGAAGGGCGACGGCGCCAGGAACTGCTTGACCACCTCGGCCAGCACCTCCGGATGCGTCAGGTGCGGCTGGTGGCCGCAGTTCTCCAGCTCGGCCCGCGACACGTTCGGCAGGCCGCGGCGCAGCTCCTCGGTCGTGGCCTGGCCCACCAGCGGGTCGCGGTCCCCCACCGCCAGCAGCACCGCTTGCTGGATCGTCCACAGCAACGCTCGCAGGTCCGTTCGATGGACCAGCAGCGCCCGCTGCGCGAACGCCGCGAGCGGCACGTCGAGGTTCCGCTGGAGGAAGAAGTCCCACACGTCGGCGTCGCGAGACTCGAACGGGGGGCGGTGCATGCGCTCGACCGCGCTGCGCATGAAGGGCAGGTTCGCCAGCCGGCCCGGCCACCAGCGCGCCCAACTGGCGAGCAGCACCTCCGCCGGGGCGAGCGGTCGCCGGGCGAAGCCGCCCACGAGGACCGCGCGCATGAACCGCTGCGGAAACTGCGCCATCGCGGACAAAGCAATGGTCGAGCCGAACGAGAAGCCGAGCAGGAAGCTGCGCTGCACGCGGAGATGGTCGAGCAGCGCGACGAGGTCGGCGACATGGTCGGCGTGCTGGTAGCGGCGCACGCGGGCGCCGTCGCCGCGTCCGTCGGGCAGGTCGAAGCTGACGCAGCGGAACGACGACTTCAGCCGGGCGGCGAGCATGACGAACGACTCGGCGTCGCTGGCCATGCCGGGGACCAGCACCAGCGTCGGCCCGCGCCCCCACGCGAAGTAGCGGCAGCGGTAGCGGCCGGTGTAGACGGCGCCGAACGTGGCTTCGCTTCGCCATTCCGCGAGGCAGTCGGCCAGCACCAGCCGCCGCGAACACTCCGGCGGCTCGGCGTCGTGCGCATGCTGGCAGCCTGCCGGCTCGTCGTGGTGCATGCAGGGAGTTGCGTCGAGGGGAGTCGTCATGGCTGCGGCCCGGCCTGGTTGCGGCCCGTCCACAGGCCATCCCGTCATTCTATCGGCTCGCCGCCGCGTCTCGGCGCCGACGCCGCCACGCGCGCAGCAGGTCGACGGCGACGACGCCCCCCGCCAGCGAGCCGACCAGCAGCGGCAGCAGGTGCGCCACGCCGTCGCTGCTCCACACGAGCCGCCCCGTCGTGTCGTAGACGTGGCACAGCGTCGGCTCCGCGACGACCGGGTAGCCGAGCCATCGCGCAGCTTTCGCGAGCCAGCCGTCGATGCGCGATGGCTGGATGGGCCGGAGGGCAACTACTGATCGCTGCGCAAAGAACTAAACTTCTTGC
>JAYSSW010000832.1:0-3146 GCA_043720335.1 Planctomycetia bacterium | reverse complement strand
CCCGGCGCCCGCGAGGTTGAAGTAGCTGTGGTTCGTCAGGTTGATCGGCGTCGCCTTGTCGGTCTTGGCGAAGTAGGTGATGACCAGTTCGTTCTTGTCGGTGAGTCGGTAGTGGACGGTGAAGTCGACCTTGCCGGGATAGCCCTCCTCGCCGTCGGGGCTGGTGTAGGTGAAGCCGACGGTTTCGTAGATCCCCTTGTCGCCGGTCACCTTGCTGACGGCGGCCTTCCAGTTCACCTTGTCGAGGCTGCGCTTGACGCCGCCGTGCAGGTGGTTGGGGTTGTTGTTGACGGCGAGGGTGTACTCCTTGCCGTCGAGGCTGAACTTGCCCTTGGCGATGCGGTTGGCGACCCGGCCGGTGGTGCAGCCGAAGTACTGGTTCTTGTCGGAGGAGTAGTCGTCGGCCTTGTCGAAGCCGAGCACGACGTTGGCGAGCTTGCCGGCCTTGTCGGGGGCGAGAATCTCGACAATGGTGGCGCCGAGCGTCATGACCTTCGCGGTCACGCCGTTTTTGTTCTTGAGCGTGTAGACATCGACGGCGGAGCCGTCGGGGGCCTTGCCGAACGGCGTCGGCCCGGCGATCTCGGCGTGGGCGGAGTTGGCGGCGAGGGTCATGGCGAGGATTCCTGCGAGGAGAGGCCAGCGGCGCATCATCGGGTTCGCTCCGTGCGAAATGGAAGAGGTTGTGACGCGGCTATGATAAAGCCCCCCGCGCGCAGGATCAAAGCGAATCCGGCGGACGAGCCGCACAGACGCAGAGACGCAGAGGAAAAGGCAGAGAAAGACGGAGAGAGAAAGAGAAACGCCAAGCCCCACCATGAGCGAAGCGATTGGTGGGGGTGAGTTGTCGCACGGTTCGACCCCCACCAATCGCGTTGCTCATGGTGGGGCTTGGCGCACCCTCCCTGTCTCCCTGTCTCTTTTTCCCCTGCGTCTCTGCGGTTAGCGCTGTTCACGCCAGCAGTTCGGGGATGACGTGGGCCTGCTCGACGCCGGTGAGGCGCTGGTCGAGGCCCTGGTAGCGGTGGCTGAACTGCTCGTGGTTGACGCCCAGCAGGTGCAGCAGCGTGGCGTGGAAGTCGCGGATGTGGACCGGGTTCTCGACGATGTTGTAGGAGAAGTCGTCGGTGGCGCCGTGGATCGCTCCGGGCTTCGAGCCGCCGCCGGCCAGCCACATCGTGAAGCAGCGCGGATGGTGGTCGCGGCCGTAGTTCTCTCGCGTCAGGCCCCCCTGCGAATAGATCGTCCGGCCGAACTCGCCGCCCCACATCACCAGCGTCGTGTCGTACATCCCCTTGTTCTTCAGGTCCTGGATCAGCCCGGCGCACGCCTGGTCCACGTCGCGGCACTGGCTCGGCAGCCGGCCCGCCACGTTGGCGTGCGTGTCCCAGTTGTTGTGGTAGATCTGCACGTAGCGCACGCCGCGCTCGACCATGCGCCGCGCCAGCAGCACCGTGTTCGCGAACGTGCCGGGGTTGCGGGCGTCGTCGCCGTACAAACGAAACGTCGAGGCCGGCTCGCGGTTGATGTCGGTCAGGTCCGGCACGCTGGCCTGCATGCGGAACGCCATCTCGTACTGTTCGATGCGCGTCTGCGTTTCCGGGTCGCCGACCACGCGGTGGTTCGCCTCGTTGAGCTGGCGGATGCCGTCGAGCGTGCGGCGGCGCACCTCGGGCGACACTCCCGGCGGGTTGTTGATGTAGAGGATCGGGTCGCCAGCGGTGCGGAACGAGACCCCCGCGTGCTGGCCGGGCAGGAAGCCCGCCGACCACAGCCGCGCGGAGATCGCCTGGACCTGCTCCTGGTTGCTGGGCCGGGCGACGAGGACGACGAAAGTCGGCAGGTTCTGGTTGAGCGAGCCGAGGCCGTAGGAGATCCACGAGCCGAGGCCGGGGCGCCCGGTCACCTGGTTGCCGGTCTGGATGTAGGTGATGGCCGGCTCGTGGTTGATCGCCTCGGTGTGCATCGAGCGGATGAAGCACATGTCGTCGACCATGCGGGCGGTGTGGGGCAGCAGCTCCGACACCCACATGCCACTCTTGCCGTGCCGATTGAAGCGGAACTTCGACGGGGCGATCGGGAAGCGGGCCTGGCCGGAGGTCATGGTCGTGAGGCGCTGGCCGTTGCGGATCGACTCCGGCAGGTCGCGGTCGTAGTAGTCGCGCATGCGCGGCTTGTGGTCGAACAGGTCCATCTGCGGCGGCCCGCCCACCATGTGCAGATGGATGATGGCACGCGCCTTCGGCTCATGGTGCGTGCGCGGCAGCGCCGCGAGCGCCCCGGTCGCGGCCGGCCCGTCGGCGCGCGCCGGCGACGCGCCGAGCAGCGACGCCAGCGCCGCCGACCCGACGACGTTGACGCCGCGCCCGAGGAACTGCCGACGCGACTCGGCCTTCAGCCATTCGTGGAAGGGGGTCATGGGAGAGCCTCTTGAAGTTTAGATTCGCCGGGTCGTCGCCTA
The DNA here is from genome assembly GCA_043720335.1 of Planctomycetia bacterium. Lineage (GTDB taxonomy): Bacteria > Planctomycetota > Planctomycetia > Gemmatales > Gemmataceae > JAYSSW01. Next base: position 685 of record JAYSSW010000832.1, on the reverse strand, counting down.
CTTGTTCAACACTTCGTCCAGATTCATCAGTTCGTTGGCGAGCATCGTCCAGGCGGCCAGGGTCGGCACGTCGAGCGATGCGTCAGGACGCGACTCGCCGACGGAGATCAGTTTGCGGGCCTCGTCGGCCTTGCCCTTGTAGTGCGCGACGAGGTCGGCGAGCGTGTCCTGCACGATCTTCGTCTCCTCGGCGCGGAACGGGCGGGCGATCAGCCGGCGGGCCATGAAGTCGATGCGGCTGGCGTCGTCGGCGCCCCCTTCCTTCAACGCCGCCTGGGCGAGATGCCGGGCCGCCTCGACGAACTGCACGTCGTTGAGCGTGACCAACGCTTGCAGCGGCGTGTTGGTCCGCTCGCGGCGAACCGCACAGGTTTCGCGGTTGGGGGCGTTGAAGATGTCCATCGACGCCGGCGGGGCGGCGCGCTTCCAGAACGTGTACATGCTGCGGCGGTAGAGCGCTTCGCCGGTGTCGCGGCGGTAGTCGCGGGTGTTGCTGCCGATCATGCCGACCGCTTCCCAGACGCCTTCGGGCATGTACGGCTTGACGCTGGGGCCGCCGATCTTGCGCACCAGCAAACCGCTCGACGCGAGGGCGTGGTCGCGGATCATCTCGGCGTCCATGCGGTAGCGCGGGCCGCGCGACAGCCAGCGGTTCGACGGATCGCGCTCGTGCTTCTCCGGTGTG
>JAYSSW010000831.1:0-6638 GCA_043720335.1 Planctomycetia bacterium | reverse complement strand
CCCTGGTCGGTGGACTCGAAGATGTCGTCGGTGCCGATGAGGAGTCGGCTGGGATTGGAGGGGTCGATGATGTACGCGGGGACGAAGCTGGCGCGGATCGTGCCCAGGAGTCCGGCGGAGATGTCGGTCCAGGTCTGGCCGCCGTTGAGGGAGCGTTCGACGAAGACGGCGCTGCCAGCGGAGTAGGTGTGGTAGATGGTCGAGGGGTTGAGCGGGTCGACACGGACGAAGCCGCCGTTGCCGGCGGTGCCGGGGAGCTGCTGCCAGCCGAGCGAGCCGGAGAAGCCGACGGTGCCGTTGCCCTGGGTGCCGCCGTAGGCGAGGTTGGGATTGGAGGGGTCGACGGCGACGCCGTTGAACTGGGTGATTTCGAGGTCGCCGTTGACGTTGGTCCAGGTGGTGGTGGCCGGGTTGTAGACCCAGACGCCGGCGCGGGTGCCGACGACGAGGTTGCCGTTGGCGGCGAAGGAGAGGGACTGGACGCCCTGGTTGGGGCTGCCGGGGAGGGTGAAGAGGTTGGTCCAGGTGGCGCCGCTGTCGGTGGAGCGGCCGAGGCCGGAGGTGCCGCCGATGTAGACGATGGCGCGGTTGTTGGGGTCGCCGGCGACAACGAGGTCGGTCCAGAGGCGGTTGCCGAGGAAGGCGGGGTTGGCGGCGGCGGCCCAGGTCACGCCGAAGTCGGTGCTGACCTGCACGGACTGGATGACGGAGGTGTCGAGTTCCGGCGAGACGAAGGGAGGGCGGATCAGGGGGCGAGGCGCCGCGACGACGGCGTAGAGGGTGCGCAGGAGGGGATTGACGAGGTTGACGCCGGCCATGTCGAGGCGGATGCGGCCGTTGGTGGCGGCGCCGCTGCTGCCGGTCGGGAAGGAGCCGGTGGAACGGCTGTCGAGCGCGCCGTTGCCGACCGCCCAGTTGGGCACGGTCGCCGTCGGATTCGCGGTGCGGAAGACGCCGTTGTTGAGGTTGCCGAACGAGTCGGTGCCCAGCGCCGCGTAGAGCACGCCGTTGTGCAGGACGAGGTCGGACCAGGTGGCGTTGGTCTGGGGGAAGCTGATGCGGAAGTCGTCGTCCGGGCCGGGAGTGCCCGGGGTGGCGCGGTTGAGCGAGGTCGAGGAGGTGAGGTTGGTCCAGCGGACGGCGTTGGCGGGGTTGAAACGCCAGACGCCGGCGTTGCCGGCGAGCGAGTTGGCGGCGCGGTCGCTGACGCCGACGTAGATGAGGTTCGGGTTCGCCGGGTCGACGACGATCTTCGAGATGGCGCCGCGGCTGAGGGGGTTGCCGCTGTTGGCGTTGAGCAGCAGGGTCCAGGTCTTGCCGCCGTCGGTCGACTTGTAGACGCCGCGACCGTAGAAGCCCTGGATCGAGTTGTTCGCTTCGCCGGTTCCCAGGTAGATGATGTTGGGATCGGAGGGGGCGACGGCGATGGCGCCGGCGAACAGCGAAGCGAGGTTGTCGGACAGGGAGACCCAGGTCAGGCCGCCGTTGGTGGTCTTCCAGCCGCCGCCGCCGGCGGCGGAGAGGTAGAGGACGTTCGGGTCCTGCGGGTCGGCGGCGACGCCGGAGACGCGGCCGGTGACCGGGACCGACGAGGCGCCGACCTGGATCGGGCCGGGGCCTTGGGCGTACCAGTGGGAAGGCAGCGTGCTGGCGGCGGGCGAGCCTTGGCCCTGCAGCGTCAGCGACTCGCCGCCGATGCTCAGGTCGCCCTGCAGCTCGAGCGCCGCCCCGCTGGCGACGACCGTGCCGGCGGCGACGGCGCCGAGGGCGCTGGCGTTCTGGACGTTGACGATGCCCTCGTTGACGCTGGTCAGGCCACGGTAGGTGTTGGCGGCGGTGAGGACGAGCCTGCCGACGCCGGTCTTGGTCAGCGCGGAGCCTGCGGCGAGGGGGTTGAGCGCGTCGCCGATCGAGCCGGAGACGATGAGCTGGGTCTGGACGGGGAGGTTGAGGGTGACATCGTTGGCGAGGGTGATCGGCCCGCGCCACTGGTGGTCGCCGTCGACGATGGTCAACGGCTGGACGGTCGGGCCGTTGGTGGTGTTGCCTGCGCCGATCAGGATCAGGGCTTCGTTGACGATGTCGAGGCCGGTGGTGAAGCCGCCGTTGAGCGCGGCGAGAGGCTTGTCGAGTTCGAGGGCGGCGCCGATCTCGACGGTGGTGGTGGAGCCGACGGCGGTGCGGAGTCCGAGGGCGGTGTCGTTCTGGATGCGGAGGACGCCCTCCTTGACGTCGACGTTGCCGGAGTAGGTGCCATCGCCCTGGAGAACGAGTCGGCGGCTGCCGAGCTTCTGGATGCCGGAGGACACGGCGCCCGCGTCCTTGAGGGTGCCGGAGATGGTGAGCTGGCTGACGAGGATGCCGACGTTGTTGCTGAGTTGGACGCCGATGCCGATGTCGGTGCCGCCGCCGAGGGCGACGCCGTTGCCGAAGGAGACGGAGCCGCGCAGGAGGTTGTCGCCGCCGAGGTTGACCAGGGCGCCGCGGTGGAGGTTGTAGGTGTAGGCGCCGCCGGTGACGGGGACGGGGCTGTCGTAGTCGCGGAACTCGTAGCCGAGACCGTGGAGGGTGAGGTTTTCGAAGAGGTCGAGGTCGTTGCCGAGAAGGTCGGGCTTGAGGTGGAGGGCGGCGTCGGCGAAGACGACGGTGCCGGGCTGGAGGGTGTCGGTACGGCCGACGACGTTGGCGCCGAGGGCGTTGTTGTGGCGTGCGGTGATCCAGCCGGCCTGGATGTTGGTGACGCCGGTGTAGGTGTTGGCGCTGGTGAGGACGAGTTCGCCGAGGCCGAACTTGTTGAAGACGCCGGGGGCGAGGACGAGGTCGGAGACGACGCCGGTGACGGTGAGCTGGCTGAAGTTGTTGGAGGGGTTGGCGTCGAGGGCGCCGTCGGGGTCGAAGTCGGCGGCGACGCCGATGCTGGCGCCGAAGGCGGAGATTGCGACGTTGCCGGACTGCTCGTTGTGGCCGAGGACGTTGCGGACCGCGCCGAGGGCGCCGAAGCCGGGGAGGACGGCGACGCCGTCACCGCGGATGAGGAGCGTTTCGGCGACGTTCATGGAGGTGGTGTTGCCGGTGACGGAGTCGACGAGTCCGTCGGTTTCATACTCGAGGGTGGCGCCGCCGAAGACGGCGGTGTCGGAAGTGGGTCCGACGGCGCCGAGGGCGTTCGAGTCGCGGAGGTTGAGGAAGCCAGCGCGGACGTCGGTGATGCCGGTGTAGGTGTTGGCGCTGATGAAGATGAGCCTGCCGGGCAGGATCTTGGCGAGGTTGAAGCCGGGATTGGCGGGGTTGTCCTGGACGACGCCGCTGATGGCGAGACTGGTGACGCCGGTGGCGGTGGCGGCGACGCCGATGAAGACGTCGGAGCCGAAGGGGATGTTGCTGCCGAGGGTGACGGGTCCGGTCCACAGGTTGTCGCCGACGTTGTTGAGCAGGGCGCCGAGGTTGTTGAAGCCGGGACCATTGAGGGTGAGGAACTCGTTGGCGACGAAGAAGCCGGTGCTGGCGACGGGGGCGTCGAGGCGGAGGGTGGCGGCGCCAATAAGGTCGCTGTTGACGACGGTGCCGCTGCCGGGCGTGCCGCTGGCGCCGAGGGCGAGCGCGGACTGGAGGGAGAGGACGCCGTGGTTGACGCTGGTGAGTCCGCGGTAGGTGTTGTCGCCGGCGAGGGCGATAGTGCCGGCGCCCTCCTTGGTGATGCTGGCGGTGACCGAGTCGCTGATGTCGCCGGTGATGGTCAGCTGGGCGCCGGCGCTGGCGCCGAGGAAGGAGCTGCTGTCGAGGACGATGTCGCCGGCCCAGGTGCTGGAGCCAACGAAGGCGAGCAGGGCGCCGTCGTTGGAGATGCCGTTGCCGTTGAGGAGCAGTGATTCGTTGATGGCGCCGGCGACGCTGCCGACCTGGAGCTGGGCGTTGGCGAAGACGGTGGTGCCGGCGGCGGCGTCGCCGAGGGCGTTGGCGTTGGCGACGCGGAGGGCGCCCTGGGTGATGGTGATCTGTCCGGTGTAGGCGGAGTTGTTGCCGGCGAGGACGACGGTGCCGACGCCGTTCTTGGAGAGTTCGACGCCGGTGGCGCCGAGCAGGTTGCCGTTGACGTTGAGGACGGCGCCGGCGCCGCCGACGGTGAAGAACTGTCGGTTGCCCGCCGCGCCGCCGAGCTGGATGTCGAGGGCGAGCGTGTTGCTGCTGCCGGCGGCGTTGACGATGAGGCTGCCGGAGTTGAAGGTGCTGTTGCCCAGGGTGAACGCGTTGCCGACGATGTTGTAGCCGGTGCCGCTGATGGTGATCGAGTTGAACGTTTGGTTGACGAAGTCGTTGCGGTTGTTCTTGCGCGCGGCGACCGACTGGAACGTGAGGTCGTCGTTGAAGGCGGGAGCGACGTCGCCGACCCAGTTGGCGGCCGTGGTCCAGCGGTCGTCGAGGCCGCCGCCGTCCCAGAGGCGCGCCGCAGGGGCGAGGCGCGCTTCCAGCGCTTCCAGGTTCAGCCGGGTCCGGTCGCGCCGCGTCACCGTGCCAGGCTTGCGGCCCAGGAAGGTCTTGAACCAGCGAGACCAGTTGAATTGCGCCATTGCAGAACCTTCGGCGTTGGGGGTGCGTGTGTTCCGGAGGAAAAAACGAGAATGAATCCAGCCTAAATCCAAGCCGACGATGCTGCAAGGGCGGAAAACGGGAAAATCAGCAAAGGTTGACCCGGCTCGCTTGGTTTGCGCAGTTTATGCAGAGTTTGCTATCGGAATGTTGCCGATTTACCGGGACGAAGGGCGAATTCACGTTTCAGCATGCAGGCGCGGCTCGTGCCACCAAAAAGCATCGAACCTAGTCCACTGACGAACGAAGCGAGCGAAAGTTCACGTCAAAATGAGCCGTTTCGGACAATCTTGCCTGCTCCGAACTTTCCATGCAGACCGGGCGTTTTGACGGGCGACCGCCACGCCCCCGGCGACGGCCGTCCGCTCGGTCGAGCATGCCAGGCCGCTGGGCGAGGGGCGTCCCGCATCGCCGCGCAGCGAAAAAAGCCGACTTGCAACCATCGTCGCAGGCCGGCTTCGTGGATGCAGAACAACGCACATTGAACTTTCCGATCAAGGCGAATCCGCCAGGAACCGCACGATCCGGGCTGTGCCGGCAAAGGAGTCATCGAAGAATCGGGAGTTGAAAGGCTGCCTATTTCTTGTCCATCTCGCGGTGCGGCACGCTGCGGCCCTCGCTCTGGAATCGCTCCAGGACCGCTTGCATGGCCTTCGCCCGATCGATTTGCTCCGCGTAGCGATTGGTCTTCTGCGTCGGATCCGCGCGCAGATTGTAAAGCTCGAAGGGCTGCTTGTGGTCGGCGTACCTGCGGTCCATGCGGAACCACGCGGGTTCGCCGGCCGCCTTGCTGTTGTCCTGGCCCGACGCGGCGGCGATCAGCACCCAGTCGCCCTGGCGAATCGCCAGCTTGCCGGACACGCTCGCATGCACCAGGCCCTCGCGTTTCACCTTTTCGCCGCGAAACGCTGCGCTGATGTCCACGCTGTCCTCGGCGGCGTCGTTGGGCAGAGGCGACTTCACCAGGGCGGCGAACGTCGCCATCAGGTCGGTGAAGCCGATGGTCTCGTCAGAGCGTGTGAAAAAATCGAAAACACGGAGAATCAGGCGTGTTTCAGGCCGCCGGACTCGCCATGAGGCGAGCGGCAGGCAAAGACTTGCCCGGGCTGTTCAGCGAACGGAAAGTGGCTTCGTTCGGCCCCCCTCTCCCCCCGCGATAGGGGCACTGTCGTTGGACAATGGGATTGCAGCGGGGGGAGAGGGGGGCCGAACGAAGCCACTTTGTCGTTGCGCAATCAAGGCGCGGGTAAGTCATTTCCCGCCGCTCGCCTTGGCCAGAAGAGAAGCTTCGCAGGCCGCGTACATCCACCAAGAAGGACGACTCCGCAAACGTCGCGTTCCTGCCCATGCAAGTAAGGTGGAACGAAAAAAGAGAACACCCAATCCGCTTGGATTTGTGGGGTGCTCTCTTCATCGCAGTGGAGGCGCCGGGAATTGAACCCGGGTCTCGGAGTACGTTAGTGCCGGCATCTACGTGTGTAGCCTGTTCTCTTCGGAAGGCTCACCCTTCCCTGTTCACGCTTGGCGACTCAACAAGCTGGGACGCCTTCGCGCTATTCGGACAGGTTGTTTAGCGGGAGCCGCCGCCGAAACGCCCCTTCTTGCGAAGGAACTCTGGCTTCCGCGATCCTGAATTGGCGACTGAACCGGGACCTCTCAGGCAAAGCTCCCGGGATCAGGGCACCTTTACTTAGGCTGCCATGCTGAATTGAGGTTCAGCATATGAAGTTGTGATCAGTTTTTTACGTGGCCAACTGATCAACCACGACACGCCACACAGCACCTCTCATTACCCGATCGAAACCAGATCGCCCCCAGAGGGGACATCTCCCGTCGCTGGGAGACACTAGCATTCTATCGGTTTCACGACGGCCAAAACAAGGGCAGACCTGACGAAACGTTGAAATCGCGCGAAAGAGGAGCCGGTTCGACACAGCCATCCACGGCTTTTGCACCAAAGGTGCAAAAGCGATGATGCGAGCGATGTCGACGCGAGCAATGCCATTGATGCTGCCATCAACGCAGGAAGCCGCGCCGAAGTCGTTCGACTT
>JAYSSW010000830.1:0-3154 GCA_043720335.1 Planctomycetia bacterium | reverse complement strand
TTCCTCGCTCGCGCTTCGGGCTCAGGCGGAAAATCGCCAAGCAAACGCAGGCCGTTCGCCGTGCTAAGGCCGTTCGCCGACGACGTATCAGCTCGCCTGGGTGACGAGGTAGCGGTACTCGCCGAAGCCGGAGGTGTTGTAGGCTTCGCCGGCGAGGGTGGCGGTGATGCGGTCGTAGGCGAGGTTGACGGTTCCGGTGAAAGCGCCGTTGTCGGTGCCGGACGCGACGGAGGCGCCAAGGAAGGTGACGCGGTAGGTGCCGGTGGCCGAGCCGGAGACGCGGGCATTCGCGAGCGGGCCGTTGACGCCGCCGCTTGCGGCGCCTGCGAAGGTGGCGTTGAAGCCGAACCCGGAGCCGCCGCCCGAGCCGTTGGCGGAGAACGTGCCGACGAGCATGCCGGAACTGGTCAGGCTGCCATTGGCGGAGACGACCACGGCGATGCGGCCGGTCGCTTCGGAGATCGAGCCGTCAAGGGACAGGGAAGCGCCGAAGCGGACGGAGACGGTGCCGTTGAGGGCGGCCTGCTGGAGCTTGGTCCAGACGAGGCGGTCGGCGCCGGCGCCGGGGTAGAGGAAGTCGCGGCCGACGCTGGTGATGAGGGTGTCGTTGCCGGCGTCGCCGTGGAGGGTGTCGCTGCCGAGTCCGCTGACGAGGTAGTCGGCGCCGTCGCCGCCCCAGAGCACGTCGTTGCCGAACTCGGCGTAGAGGATGTCGCTGCCGGCGAGGCCGTGGAGGGCGTCGCTGCCGAGGCCGCCGACGAGGTAGTCGGCGCTGGCGCCGCCGTGGAGGGAGTCGTTGCCCGCGTCGCCGTAGGCGCGGTTGCGGCCCGCGCCGGCGAAGACGCGGTCGTTGCCCTCGCCGGCGCTGAACTGGTCGTTGCGGCTGCCGCCGAAGAGGGCGTCGTTGCCGGCGCCGCCCCAGGCCTGCACGATTTCGTTGGCGGTCGCGGCCCGCAGCTGGTCCAGGCCGCCGTGCAGGTAGACGCAGACCGCCGAGACGTCGGCATTGGCGTAGACGAAGCGCTTGCCGTTCACGTCGAGGTTGTGCTGGGAGGCTGTCCTTGGAGCGAGGGAAACCAGATCGTTGCCTTCGCCGGTGTGGACGACGACCGCGCCGCCGGCGACATGGTAGACCCCCTGGAACACGGCGGTGTTGTCCTCGTTGAACGGCTGCGCGTCGGATTCGGCGACGGTGTTGGCCGTGTCCGCGACCGCCAGCAGGTAGGTCGGCGCGCTCACCGGCGAGACGCCCGGAAGCGGCAGCTGCGACGCGCCGGCGCCGACCGTGAAGGTCTTCGTGTGAACGCCGACCGCCAGGTCCGCAGCGGCGTTGATGGTGACGCTGCGCAGCAAGGTGTTACTTGCGTTGAAGAGGCCGTCGACCGACTTGAAGAAGTCGATCTTGAACGCCGGCGCGGGGGTGGCGTCGACCGCGTACTTCACGGTGACGGTCGCGTTGCCGGCCAAGCCCTCGAACGCGAGCAGGCGCAGGTCGAACGTCGCCGGCGTGACCCGGTCCTCCATGCGTTCGAGATCGAGTCGGGTGCGGCAGCGGCGGTTGGAGCGGTTCATGATGCTTGCCTCGTGGAATCGCGGCGGAGCGCTTGCCCGGAGGATCGGTCGGATCGTCGATTCTCCAGATAACATAGCATCAAATCATGCGCTGCTGTTTTTGGACGCGTTCCAGGCGAACCAGACGCCCGGACGGGGAGTGGATCGAGCACTCTCCTGGCGTGCGATTCCTTCCTCGCCGGTCGTGTGACGAATCCGCAAGCGGTGGCATTCCAGCACTTCGGCGACAAGACAACGACCATCGGAACTGGACTGTTCCCCTGGAAATCGGCGCGGTGCGGCGTAAGGTAGCGGCAGAACGCGCACGCGCTAAGGGGTTGCTCGCCTTGTTTTTGGGGGCGGGACGCCGATAATAGGTAGAATACACCGGCGTCGCTGGTTGACCGCGTGGAGTCGTGCATGGAGCGTGCTGCGTCGTTGGCTTTCCCCGGCAGTCGGACCTTGGCGGGCTGGTGGCGGCAACTGCAGCCGCTGCAGCCGCAGGCGCTGGGGGTCGGCTACGCCCACATCCACCGCGTCGAAGCCCAGGTCCGCCTCCGCCGCTGCCGCCGCATCGACCCGCTGTCGCTGCTGCTGCTGCAAGCGCTGTCGCTGGAAGGCCACCAGCTCGCCGGCGTGCAGCAGCGCCTGCAACTGCCGACGCCGCTGCTGCACGGGCTGTACCAGAAGCTCGCCGACGAGGGCTGGATCCTGCCCAGCGGCGAAGCGGGCGCCCCCGATTGGCAGCTCTCCGCCGAAGGCGAGCAGGCCCTCAGCCAGCAGGAGATCCCGACCGTCAGTTTCGAGCGGCACGCCTTCCCGTTCCTTGAGCGCATCGACGCCGAGGGGAAGCGCCAGGGCGCGCCGCACTTCATCCCCTTGGTTGAAGGTCCGGCCGACTCGTGGAGCCCGTCCGCCGACGAGCGGTTCGTGCCCGCCTGGCTGCAGGAGGCGGTGACGCAGCCCGCCGACTGGAAGCAGAAGTTCGGCTTCCCGGCCGAAGTGGCGGAACTGCTGCTGCGCGACGAGAAGGGGAGCGACAACGGCGACGGTTGGCGGCGTGTGCTGCTCGACCGCCCCGAGCGCGTGCTGCTGGCCTACATCGCGACCGCCGACGAATGGCTCGCCTTCGCCGCGAAGAGCGATGGCTATGTCCTCGACGACCGCCAGCCCGCGCTGCGGCTTCCCTTGGCGGCGCGGTCGCTGTGGCCCGACCTCGAAGCCGGCCCGTCGCAAGCCGCGCTGGAGGACGCCTGGCGCCTGTGGTGCCGGCAGCGCAACCTCCCCGAAGCCGACAGCAGAGCCTGCACGCTGACCTACCGCCACGCCCGGCTGGAGATCGACGCTCCTGACAGTTTGACGCAGCGGCTGCGCGACGCCCGCAGCGACATCTTCAAGGGCGAAGCCTGGCTTCTCCTCGGCGCCGGCCACTCTCGGTGCGCCGTCGGCCTGCACCTGAGCGAAAAAGCAACACCGTGATGCGCGATCTCGCGCGGAATGAAGATTTGGTAACCGTTCACCGCTGCGCGAGCATGGCGGGGCACGGCAGCCCGGCGCGGCGGGCCTCCACGGCGCTGCGCAGGTATTCCAGCGGGCTGCGGCC
>JAYSSW010000829.1:0-3158 GCA_043720335.1 Planctomycetia bacterium | reverse complement strand
TCGCCGACCCTGCGGGCCGCGCGATCCCCGAAGGTTCTTCCCACCGCAATGAACGCCTCGGCCCGCCCGCCTTGGCCGCACCACCTGAGGAGTCTCATCCATGAAGAATGCCGCGCCGCTGATGCTGGCGGTCATGATGTTCTGTTCGCTGGGCCTCTGGGGCTGCACGTCCCAGAAGAGCGGCGCCACCAACGCCAAGGTCCGCGAGCTGGAGGCCCGCTACGCCAAACTGGAGGAGGACTACCGGGTTGTCGTGTCCGGCAACGAGCAGTTCAAGAGGAAGCTGACCGTGGCCGAGGCCCAGCGCGGCGAAGCCGAGAAGCAGCGCGCGGCTTTGGAGAAGGAAGTCGAGGCGCTGCGGGGCACCCTGGCGGCGCGGACCACGGAGCGCGACAACTTCCAGAGCCAGCTGACGACGTTCCGAGGCGACCTGCAAACGCTGCTGGGCCGGGTCGACGCTGCGATGAACCCGAGCGGGCCGACGCTGACCATCGTGCCCGTCTCGCGCAAAACAGAGTGAGTGATCGGTCCCTTGGCAACCACCGATGCGAGAAGCCCCCGGAAGGACTCCGAGGGCTTCTTCTCTTTTATCCGTCAAAGGACGCGGGAGAGCCACGAACCAACTACGTCCTGAAATGGCGAAGAGAAACCGATTCATGCTGACGTTAAGAAGCTGCTTCAATACTTGCGACGACGAAATTCACGGGCGACGGCGAGCGGCGCGGCGTAAGCCCGCCGTGAAAATCCGCAACGATGCGTGGTTTTTGCAACGACAGTCGTGTCATTTGCGCGAATGATCCATTTCACGGCGGGCTTACGCCGCGCCGATCGCCTCCTGTCGCGGGAAACAATTTCTGTCACAAGCGGTTTTGAAACAGCGTCTAAGCGAACGGCCTGCGCAAGCGGGCTGGTGGTATCATCCGTTGCTGCAAATCTGGACCAGCCTGCTTACGCAGGCCGTTCGCCGGACTTTCGATGCTTCAGCGGCCCCCGACGTGGGATGTGCCCTTGTGCCGCACGAGCACGATGCTGACGGCCGCCTCTGCACGCACGCTCAGCGGCTGTCTTTTTCCCGGGCGTGCAGCTCGGTCGCGGCGCTGCGGCGCAGGCTGTCGAGCATCCGTTCCAGGTCGGGGGGATCGACGGGCTTGACGAGGTGGCCGTCGCAGCCGGCCTCGCGGGAGCGTTCGCGGTCGTCCTGCTGTCCCCAGCCGGTGAGGGCGACAACGGCCATGTCGCGTCCCCAGGGCTGGGCGCGGATGCGTCGTGTCGCGTCGTAGCCGTTGAGCCGGGGCATGCCCACGTCCATGAGGACGACTTCGGGGAGGAACAGGGCGGCGGCGTCGATCGCCTCGACGCCGTCGTGGGCGACGCGGACCTCGTTGCCCATCAGGCGGAGCATCATGGCCATCGACCTGGCGGCGTCGCGGTTGTCGTCGACGACGAGGATGCGCCGCTTCGGCTTGGCGGCGGGATCGCATTCCGGCGGGGCGGCGGCGGCGGGGGCAGGGCTGGCCGGGACGGGCAGCGTGACGGTGAAGGTGCTGCCCAGGCCTTCGCCGGCACTCTCGGCCGTCACGGTCCCGCCGTGCATCTCGACCAGCCCCTTGACGAGCGCCAGGCCGATGCCCAGGCCGCCGCTGCTGCGTTCGAGGGGGCGGTCGACCTGGGAGAACATGTCGAAGATGCTTGCGATCGAGTCGGCGGGGATGCCGGCGCCGTTGTCGCGGACCGTGACAACCACGCTTCCTTCGCGGCGCTGGGCGGCGACCCGGACGCTGCCGCCGCGCCCGGTGTACTTGGCGCTGTTGGCGAGGAGGTTGCCGAACACCTGGGCGAGCCGGGTCAGGTCGGCGTCGAGAGGCACCGGCTCGTCGGGGAGAGAGATGGCGAGGTCGAGGCCGGCGGCGTCGAGGAGGGGGCGGGCGGTTTCGACGGCGCTGCGGACCACGTCGGCGAGGAGGATCCGCGCGAAGCGCAGCTCCATCTTGTTGCGGCTGATGCGCGAGACGTCGAGCAGGTCGTCGATCAGCCGGACCATGTGCCCCAGCTGGCGCTCCATCATGGCCTGGGCCTCGGCGGCGGAGTCGGCGTCCTCGCCGGCCAGGCGCATGACCTGCAGGCCGTTGCGGATCGGGGCCAGCGGGTTGCGCAGCTCGTGGGCGAGCAGGGCGATGAAGTCGTCCTTGCGGCGGTCCGACTCGCGCAGCGCCTTCTCCATCGCCTTGCGGTCGGTGATGTCCAGCACGAACGACATCCCCTCGTTCGCCGCGTCCTCGAAGCGCACGCCGACGATGATGACCGGCACGCGGCTGCCGTCCTTGCGGAAGTACTCCTTCTCGTAGGCCCCGCCGACGCCGGTCCTGCGCAGCTCGCGGACGCCGACCTCGTTGCGGCCGGTCCACTCCGGCGGCGTCATGGCGCGGAAGTCGAGCCGGCCGGCGGCGAGGTCGGCGCGGTCGTAGCCGGTCATGCGCAGGAACTCGTCGTTGGCGTCGAGGATCAGGCTGCGGTCGAGGTTCCAGCGGATCACGCCGATGATCCCCGCGGAGGCGAGGCGCCTCAGCTGGGCGTCGCTGGCGCGCGCCTCCGCCTCGGCGCGGCGGCGGTCGGTTACGTCGTCGAGCGTGCCGACCCATTCGCGGACCGCGCCGTCGGGGCCGGCGATGGGGACGCCGCGCGCGTGGACGTGCTTCCAGTCCCCGGTCGGTGACTGGACGCGGTACTCGATGTCGTACGGAACGCCCGACTGGATCGCCGTCTCCCACGCGGACGCCGCCGCGGCGCGGTCGTCGGGATGGACCACGGCGAGCCAGGCGTCGCCGCTCGTCTCCTGCTCCGCGACCGGCTGCCCGGTCAGCTCCGCCCACCACCGCCGCGTCTGGGAGAAATCGTGGTCGGAGCCGTCCAGCGACCACGACCAGACGGCCTGGCTGGTGGCCTCGACCAGCGCGCGGTAGCGTTCCTCGCTGCGCCGCAGCGCGTCGTCGGCTGGGCGGCCCGCGCCGGTCTCCCTCGGATTGTCCATGCCGCTCTCCGCAGCCGAAGCTGCCACTTGGATGGTCCTTCTCAAGCCCGGCCATCTTACGCGAACCGGACCCGCAACGCCAACCGTTCCGAAGGGCGTGGAAAGGCGTTCCGGGGGGGGCGGAAAAAAA